>NZ_JAPFQV010000014.1:0-94475 GCF_033804685.1 Micromonospora sp. RTP1Z1 | reverse complement strand
CAACAAGGTACCGACAGGGACCCCCGTGGTACCCGGCCCCGGCCAACAGCCACCCGACCCATTCGACCCACCCGGAACATGCGGCCTCCCGACAGGACACCGCACCCCCGGCGACACACTCACCGACAGCGACCCACCAGCCGACGGCCTCACCGACCCCGACGCACTCGGCGACGGCACCGCCGTCACCGACCCAGAAACACTCGGCGTCGGACGCGCGACGCTCGCCCCCTGCTGGTCAGCGTCCCCGCTCGCAGTGAACGCGAGGCTCAGCGCCACGACTCCGGAAACCACCGCCAGGCCGGCAACGGACAGCGCGACAAGGGTCCTGACCCGCCGTACGACCATGCGTGTCCCCTCTTTGGCCCGGTCGCGCCGGTCAGGTCCGGTCCCGAGCGTCTCGGTGACCAATCGTGCCCGACGGTGGGCTCGAGCGCTGACGGGAATCCGGCCATCCAATTGCTGCGAGTGGTGCCGGTCTCCGGCCGAATGCGTGATCGCCCAGGGGGATCGGCGATCGGTATCATGGCCAGGCGGTCTGCCCGAGACACCTTTGTGTCCAGGAAACCTGTGCGCGGGGCTGGAGCCGGTTGCAGACAACAGACAGCATTGCCGAGGCGCTGGCATACGCGAGGAGGCCCACGATCGCCACCAGCAAGGGCTTGCAGGTCCGGGTCGGCGACCGACTCGGCATCGTTCCGCGGGCCGATCGGCAGCCACGGGCGACGTGCCGCGACCAGTGGGTCGGCTGATGCGCGTCCTGTATTCGTTCCCGACCCGCCTCGGGGCATCGGGCATCGGCACGACGGCCTGGCACCAGGTGGCGGGCCTTGCCGAGCATGGCGCGGAGGTGACGGTCGTGTGTGCCACCAACGAACGCGCTCTGCCGCCCGGGGTCCGGGTCCTGGAGACACTGCGCCTTGCCGGTGTGAAGATCCCGTTCCGGGTGCTCGGCTTCATGCGAGCGGTCACGCTGCACGACCGCCGGACCGCGGCCATCCTGCGCCGGATGCGACAGGAGATCGACGTCGTCCATTGCTGGCCGATCCGTTCCGAGCAGACGCTCGCAGCCGCGCGCCGGTTCGGGATCCGAACTGTGCTGGAGCGTCCGAACGCGCACACGGCGTTCGCCTTCGACGCCGTGGAGCAGGTCTGCCGGGAACTCGGCATAGCGGTCGACCCTTCGAGCCCGCACGCTCGCCGAGCCGAGAAACTGGCGTACGAGGAACGCGAGTACAAGCTGGCGGACCGGCTGCTGTGCCCCTCCGACTTCGTGGCGGACACCTTCCGCGACGCCGGCGTGGCCCCGAGCCGGCTCCTGCGGCACCGGTACGGGTTTGACCTGGCGCGCTACGGCCCAGCGGGCCGGGTCGACGTGGACCGTCCCTTCACCGTCGGATTCGTCGGGCGCGGCGAGCCACGCAAGGGCCTGCACCACGCGCTGCGGGCATGGTTGCGCTCCGGCGCGGCCGAAGCGGGCGGACGATTCCTGATCGCGGGCGCGATAGAGCCGGGTTACCGGGCCGTGCTCGCGCCGCTCCTCGCCCACGAGAGCGTCGAAGAGCGCGGCCACGTCGCCGACCCGGCCAGCTTGATGCGCTCCTGCGACGTCCTGGTCCTTCCGTCGGTCGAGGAGGGCAGTGCTCTGGTGACGTATGAGGCGCGCGCCTGTGGATGCGTCCTCGTCGTATCGGACCGAACCGGGGCTGTGTGTGAAGACGAGGTCGACGGCCTCGTGCACCCCGCGGGCGACATCGAGACGCTCACCGCTCACCTGCGCTCACTCGCTGAGGACCGCGAGCGCCTTGAGCGACTTCGCGCCGCCAGCCTCAGGGGCGCACCCGACCTGACCTGGTCCGCCGCAGGTCGAGTCCTTCTGAACGCCTACTCGAAGGCGTTGAACGGCTAGTGCTCTGACCACAAACGTTGGCCGGGTTGGCCGGGGTTGGGGAAAGTGTCGTAGGGGTGGTGTTGGCTTCGGTTCGTGCCTCGCCGTCGGGATCCCGCCGCCCCGCGGGTCGTGCACCGCACCGCGCGCGTCGCGTTGCGGGTGACGGCTGGGCAGCGGCGGCGGTGTTTCGGGTTGCTGCGCTCGGCCGGTGATGTGTGGGCGTGTGTGTTGGAGGTCAACGCCTGGCGGCGCCGCCGCCGGGACGTATCCCTGTCCGGTTATCAGCAGTTGTGCCGGGAGCTGTCCGCGTCCGGGCCGGGCACGTTCGCCGAACTGGACTCCACGGGTGCCAGGTCGGTGTTGCGCCGGTTCTCCGATGCGTGGTTCGCCGCGGCGAAACGCCGCAGCGCCGGTGACGTGTTGGTGCGGTTCCCGCGTCGTCGGCGGGGGTTGGTGCCGGTGCGCTGGTATCACGGCACATTCACCCTCGACGGCCGCCAAGTGCGGATCCCCACCGCGAAAGGCACCCCGCAGCTGTGGGTGCGGCTGGCGCGCGACGTGCCGTATCCGGTCGAGCAGGTCCGGTCGATCACCCTGCTGTGTGAAGGCGGCCGGCTGTTCCTCGACGTGACCGCCGAGGTGCCGGTGACGGTCTATCCGCCCGGTGAGCAACCGGATCCTGGCAGGGTGGCCGGGGTGGACCTGGGGATCATCCACCCCTACGCCGTGGCCGGCCCCGACGGCGAGGGGTTGCTGGTGTCCGGGCGGGCGATCCGCGCCGAACACCGCATGCACCTGGCCGACACCAAGGCCCGGCGCCGTGCCGTATCGCGTCGGGCACCCCGGCCAGGGCAGAAGGGGTCGCGACGGTGGCGGCAGTACCGGCGTCGGACACGGCTGGTGGAGGGCCGGCACCGGCGCAGGATCCGTCAGGCCCAACACGAAGCCGCGCGCAGCGTCGTGTCCTGGGCGGTCCGGCAACGGATGGGTGTCCTGCACGTCGGTGACCCTCGCGGGGTGCTGGACCTGCCTGCGGGGCGGCGGCACAACCTGCGGCTACGGCAGTGGCAGATCGGCCGGCTCCTGCAGGTCCTCACCGACAAGGCCACCCTCGCCGGGATCACCGTCCGGCTGGTCGACGAACGAGGCACCTCCTCCACCTGCCCCGCCTGCCACCGCCGGGTACCGAAACCCCGCGGCAGGACCCTGTCCTGCCCGCACTGCGCATTCTCCGGCCACCGCGACCTCGTCGCGGCGGCCAGCATCGCCACCCGTGCCCCGGGCGGCGGATCCACCACCCCGGCAGCCGTTGTGCTGCCGGAGGTGGTCACGCACCGTCGAGCCGGCCGGCACCTGCCCGGTGCTGGCCGGTCCCGGCGTGACCCCCGCCGCCCACCCTGGGTGGCGCGAGGATCAGTTGGCCCGCGGAGGCCCGCCCCACCACCCGGTAGGGAGTCGCTCGCCCAAAAGGCGAGGATCCACAACACCCACCGCAAACCCGGTGAACGTTAGTGGACACCGCACTAGCTTGTGCCGCCGTCCCTGATGGCAGATCGATTCGCCGTCGGCGCGGAGCACCTCGGGTCCCGGAGTGCCGGGCACCCGGCGCCGCCCGGCTTGCTGCCTACTGGGGCCCGTAAACCTCGTCTTCAATGGTCTCCCGCGTGGCCCGCTTCGCCGCGTCCCACGGGGTTGACCGGATGCTGGCGGCGACGGTGGCGGGGAAGGGCCGGCCCGGCTGGACGGCCTCGCTCAGCGCATCGGCCAGACCACGGGCCGTCGGTGACGCCCAGCGCACGTACGGGTTGTCCATGCTCGTCTTCGCGTACTGGGACTCGGACACGACCGGAATGACGCCGCACGCCAACATCTCGTCGGGCACCAGCGACAGGTTGGTCAGCGAGATCGCAATCCCGCCGGCGCACCGGTTGTACAGCTCGCTCAGCTTCGCAGGGCTGATGACGCCGTGGTTTGTCGCCGGAAACGGCATGGTGACGGTGGGGTCGCCGAAAATGTGGATCTGTTGCTCCGGGTGACGGCGGTGGAACTCCCGCAGCGCGAGCACGCCGAGCATGAAGCCGCGGCGGGCACTGTCCCGCTTGGCGTAGAACACCACTCCGGTCCGCGGGGCGGGGTTGGTCAGCCGGTAGATGTCCGTATCACAGCCGAACTCGGCCACCCGCGCCTCGACTCCGAAGCGGTCTCGAAGAAGGTCCGCGAGCATCGGACCGACCGTGATGGATCGGAAGCCGAATCGATAGGTGTCCTCGGCCAGAACGTAGTGGGCGCCCGCCGGGTAGAACCATGGCTCGAAGTCCTGGATGAAGTAGAGCCGCCGGGTGGGCGGAGTGGGATGTGAGGCCAGCACGTGCGCCGTCTCCCACCCCGACGCGACGTACGCGTCCAGCGGGGCGAGGCCCGAAGCGACCGCTCGTACCTCGGCCCGCATGCCCGGCCAGTTCTCCCGGATCACCCGCTCGTGCCGGACAAGTTCACCGGAGTAGACATCGTGGATGTAGAGCACACATGTGTGACCGGCCGCCTCCATCCCCTCCACCATGCGGAACAGGGTGGTGTGCCCTCCGGAGCCTCGGCCGGGGGGCGTGCAGATCCAGCCGACCGTGAGCGGCGTGCCGGGGGCCGGGCGCTGTTGCGGGCTCGCGAGGTTCAGCCCTCGGGAGTCGGTGAGGTGGTCGAGATCCAGCAGGCCGTCCAGGTCCGACGCGCCGAGCCGCTGATAGGCCACCCGCGCCGCCCGCTGAGCGAGTCCGCGCAGCCCGGAGCGGCGCAGCACTCGCCAGACCTCGCGTTGGCGGGCCGAGGTGAGACGGACAGTCATATGCTCAGGATCCCCAACCGACGGGCCAGCCGAAGCGACCGATCAAAGACGAACAGACCAGCGACAAAGCTGACGAGGCACAGACCGGCCAGGATCGCGATCGACCAGCCCGGCGAGAGGCCGCCGGGCGGGGGATCGGTCATGAGGAGCTGGCGCTCGGCGCTGATGACGTACGAGTGCGGCACCAGGTAGCTGAGCCACCGGATCCAGACCGGCAGGACGTCGATCGGGAACAGAGCTCCGCCCAGCACCGCGGCGGCCAGGCTGTAGAGCGCGACCACGGGCTCGCCACGCTTGAAGAGCAGGATGAAGCTCGCGGCGAACGAGCCGAGTGCGTTGCACGCCACGATGCCCAGGAAGAGCACCAGCAGGGCCGCCGGTACGGCGGTCAGCTTGATCGGTGCGCCGAGCAGGCAGCCCGTCGCGACCATGACACAGGCCAGGACCGCACCTGTGAAGCTGCGCCAGATGTTCATCGCCACCGGAATCAGCGCCCACGGCACGGGTTCCACCAGGTACGTCTCGAGAGTTCCGCGCTCCATGGCGAAGTTGAGTCGGCTGGTGAGGCCGACCAGGGCGTCCTGAAGCCCGGCGATCACGGCCGTTCCGATGAGCATCATCATGAACAGCTGGTTGCTTATCTCCAGGAAGGTGCTCTGGAAGTAGTAGAGCAGGACCGGGAAGACCACCGACAGGTACCGCAGGATGGTCGACGCGGGGAACATCCGCTCCTCGACAAGGTCGATGCGGATGTAACCCTCCAGGGTGTCCAGCACCTTGCGGCCTCGGCTACGGTTTCGTGCCGTGACCGGGTATGCCAGGCTCATCGCGCATCTCCTCGCTGGTAAACCTGAGCTATCAAGTCGCGCAACGGCATCGGAATCTCCCGCACGTGCCGGATTGAGTTGGCCAGCGGCCCAAGTTGCGCCAGCACCGCGCCGACCCGGTCAGATCCCGTTGGGCGGCATCGGACAGTCACGCCGTCCACGTCGACCGGAATGCCTTGTGCGAGCAGGCCGTCCGCGATCAGGTGGGCGGTCGGGGAGTCGTCGAGCACGAGCTCCAGTTCCGGGCGTTCCCACTCGCGGCGCAGGCTGTCGAGGTCGCCGGAGTATCTCATTCTGCCACTGTCGAGCAGCAGCGCCTTTGACCGCAGCGCTTCGATCTCTTCGAGCCGGTGCGACGAGATCAACACGGCCAGCCGCTCCTGTTTGACCAGGTCCATGATCAGGGTGAGCAACCCGTGCGCGGCGATGGGATCCACCGCGCCGGTCGGCTCGTCGAGAATCAGCGCTCGGGGACCCGGCAGCAACGCGCGGGCGAGCCGGAGCCGCGCCCGCATGCCGGCGGAGAGGCCGGCCACCACAGAGTCGGTCTGGGCCGTGAGGTTGACGATTTCCAGCACGTACGGGATTCGCTCGGCGAGTTCGTTCCTCGGCATGCCCTGCAGGCGCCCATGCAACTGCAGGTTCTCCCGGGAGGTAGCCCGCATGAGCAGGCTGCGGTCCTCGGACGGCATCCACCCGATCACCTGGCGGACCTGTTCCGAATGCCGGCCGACGTCAAACCCCAGGACGGTACCCTGTCCGCCGGTGGCGGTGGTCAGGCCGACGATGATCCGGAACATGGTGGTCTTGCCTGCGCCGTTGGGACCCACGATCGCGCAGATCTCGCCGGCGCGGACCACCAGGTCGACGCCGTCCAGGGCCTTGACGGGCTTCTGCAGGTGGGAGCGGGCGAAGAGCCGCATCCAGGGCGGAGTCGGCTCGTACAGCTTGGTGAGTCCCGACAGGACAATGACGTCGTCGCTGTCGTCCGGCGCCCCGTGGTGTGCCGTGGTCATCAGCATGCCCCCGCCCCTACCTCGATACCCGTCCGCCGCCACCGCCGCCACCGCAGATGGCCGACGGCCCGATCGCGCAGCGCCAGCACGTGAGCCGGCACGAGTGGTCCTTTCCCTCGTCGCGCCCGCGCCACCAGGGTTTCGTACGAACGCCGGAGTCCGAAGGTGCGCGACTCCGGGCAGATCTGTTCTGCGAAGGCGACCAGGCGGGCCAGGACCTCGGCCTCCATCTCAGTCGGGCGGTCGCCCTGGTAGTAGGCCTGCAGGGCGATGAAGAGCGCCTCACGCGCCACCCCGCGGCGGGCGGCGGACCGCAGCCGCGCGACGTCGGCCAGCCGATCACCGTCCTCGTCGAACAGCACACCGAACGCAAGGTTGCGCTCGGTCAGATCGCGCAGGGCTCCCGGGTAGAGCTCCTTGTGCATGTTCTCGCCGTGCTGGCGGTAGTAGGCCAGATCCACCCCGTTGACTCGCCCGATCGAGCCCCGGGTGGCGGTGCGCAGCCACATCAGGAAGTCGGCGGCGTGCGGCAGCCGGGCGTCGTAACCGACGAGATCCTGGAGTGTCTTGGTGCGCATCACCGCCTCAGGCGTGTAGATCGGATTGCTGACGTGCCTGCACAGCAGGCCGAGCCACTCCTGGCCGGACCAGATCGACCAGGAGCGCGGGGAGACGCGGGCGGCCGGCGGCTCGTTGGAGAAGGACCGCGTGAAACCGTAGACGAGGCCGACCTCCGGATGTGCCTGCATCAGCGCGGTGGCATTGGCCAGCCCGCGTGGGGCGAGCATGTCGTCAGCGGAGAGCAACAACGCGTACTCGCCGGTGGCGCACGCCAGACCCTCGTTGTACGTGGCGATGTGGCGCTGGTTGACCTCGTGCACGACGATCCGTACCCGGCCGTCTTCGGCGGCGATCCGTCTGGCGATATCGGCGCTGTCGTCGGGCGACGCATCATCGATGATCAGGACATCGACGTCGACGTCCTCCTGCTCAAGGACGCTACGCACGCAGGTTTGCAGGAAATGCCCGTACTTGTAGCAAGGGATGACCACCGAAACGGTCGGCCGGGACCGCAGCGGCTGCGGTGCGGATTTGATCATTCGTTGTCAGCCAATCCAGCTCGGGCGAGCGCCTTCGGGCGCGAGCAGATACTAGCCTTTTGGAATGCACACCACGTCCTCCCAATAGGTGTGTTCGGACGACGACGATGGGAAGCGCCCTGGGCCCGTAGTTGTTGTCCGCTCCGCCCGTCGGTATGCATGGCGGCACCATCGTATGGCTGAAACCGAGTGCCGCCGGTATCAGCGAGTACTGCCCGACACTGGCGCGGTTGGACGGCGAGGTGCGTGGTACGGAAAGCAGGTTGCCGATGGCGAGAAATGCGTGTCGGATAGCAGACAATCTGCCGCGGCAGCCGAATCACTACTCGCCGCGCCTGGCCCGCCTAGTCAGATTGGAGATATTCGGACTGCCGACGTACGTACGACGTCCGAACGGTTCGTAGGGGATGGCTGAAGCGCCATACCGCTCCGCACAATCCGCTCATGAGCGCGAGCGTGAAGGCGAAGGTGGAGAAGCCCAGGGAGTCGAACGTCGCTGATACAACGATCGACGTCACCAGGGCGGAGATGAGCGCTGCGCAGAGGTGGCGATCCGCGGGACGCGTCGATCGACGCAGCGCGATGCTGGCCAACGTTATGCCGGTGACATGCAGCGCAGCGAACGCGGCAGCACCGACGATGCCGCAGGTGACCAGCGAGTACAGCCACTGACTGTCGAGGATCAGGTAGAGGTCCGGGATCAGCGTTCCTGGGCCGCGACCGAGCCAGGGGCGCTCGGAGAACCATTGGGCCACGTAGGCGTAGTCATCGGTACGGCCGGTGATGCTTGGATCATTCTCGGCCGTGGCGAACATGGACTTGAGCGTGCCGAGCAGGCCCGGCTTGACCACCATGAGTGCCGCGACGACGGCGCCGCCGACAATCAGCACGTTGTACCGGGTCCGCCAATCCCACGCGGCGAGGAACATGACGGCGATCGCGATGCCGAGCGCCAGGACACCAGTGCGGGAGATGGCGAACGGGATGGCGGCCGTCACGAGCACGCCGACGATCCCTGCCGCCAGTCGCGCGTTGCGGGTCGGGGCGAACCTCGCGAAGTGGATCGCGAACGGGACCGCCATCGCCATCACCGTGCTGAATTCGATGTAGTGGGTGGCTGTGCCGGCAACCCGGAACAGGCCACCGGCGCCGCGCGGCTGAAAATCGGCCACGTCGCTCTTCAACTGCAGTCCCGGGAAGGTCATGTACGCGACGATGTTGACTTTCAGGCTGGCCTGGAGCAACCCGACGACAGCCATGAAACCGGCCGACCAGAGGTAGACGCGCAGGACACCGTTGAGTCGTTCCCAGTTGGGGATGCCGTCCGCGGCCATCAGCACAACCCCGAGGAACTGAACCGTCACGATCAGCGTGAAGTCCTGTCCGTTCGCCTCGAGGGTGGTCAGCCCGCGCGCCAATCCGGCAAGGTACGACAGCAGGATCGACACCAGGTACGCGAACACCACCCAGCGCATCGGCTGTGGACCGACCATCACCAGGCGAGGGTTGAGCCGCGTCGTCAACCACCAGCACCACAAGGCAAAGGCCGTGAGGAGGGCCGGCCGCCCGGCGTACGTCAGTTCGGGCACGATCAGGGGTGCCGGCAGGCAGTACAGCAGGCACACCATCATGCTCATCACGGTCGCCGGGTCGACCACCGTCCGTCGACGACGGGTCGTGTAGGTGTGCCCCGTGAGCAGCGACGGTTCAAGGTCGACCGGGTGAAGCGCGGTAGCGCTCACCGGCCACGATCTCGCATGTCCTGTTCGGCCCAACGGTCGGCCGGCCGCGGCAGAATGATGGTTTCCTCAACCGCTGGCGGTCGAGCCACGGCGTTTCCGGTCGACTCCGCCGTCCGCTGGCCGTCGGCCCGCCGTGCGCCGTACACCGACCCGGGGCCGTCGCTGATCGTCCGCGGCGGCTGCTGACTGTAACGGGTGGAGTCCTCTCGGTCATCGCCGTCTGACAGCGGCGGTGTGGACCGTGGGGAAGCCGCGTTGGCGGGTGCGTCCTCCCGCTTTTCGTCCGACTGGGCCGGCTTCTGGTCACCCCGCTTCGCATGCTGGCTGCGGCGCCAGCGGAGCAGCGCATCGAGGCTGATCGTCCCCGCCGCGGTCAGCAGCAGCCCCACGCCCACGGTCACGATGAGGGCGCGCTTGGTCTTCGAGGTCACGGTCTCGACGTCGCTGCCGTCGGTCAGCGTCTGCGTGCCGATCTTGTCTTCGGCCAGCACGCCGTAGCGGTCCTGCTGCGCCTCGACGTCGGCCTCGAGATCCTTGATGACCTCCCGCACGGTGGCGGTGGCCTTGGTCGGCGTCTCCGCCACCGCCTCGACGATGAAGATCGGGGAGCGCTCATCCAGCTGAACCAGGACGCTGTCCGACAGACCCGCGTCCTTCAAGCTCGCCAGCGTCTTCTGGTTGACCACGTTGAGGATGGCCGCCTGGCAGAGCGCGTTGAACCCGAGATCGAGCCAGGGATTCTTGGGTCGGGGCTTGCCGGCGGGCTTTGAGGTTGAGGCAGCGGGGCCCGGAGCCGGGATCAGCACCACGTGACCTGTGGCGCGGTAGTCGGGCTTGACGGACTGCCCGACCAGCGCCGAGATGAGGATCGTCGCGAGCAGGATCGGCAGAGCGATGTACCACCGCCGGAAAAGCAGACGGGTCAGGTCCCAGAGATCCATCAAGGTCCTTCGACATTAATCGACCGATCATCCGTCGGTGGAAGTAGGGGGAGCTGGTGCGGCAGCTAGCGCCAGTATCCGGTCGCGTCTCACTGCTCTGCAAGCATGTGGTGGACGACGGGGGAAATCCTGTGCGGCGCGGCGGTCACGCCTCCGCCGATCGGGTGGCAACGCGCCGGCAGGTGGGCGCCGAACGACCGCGTTCGTCGCGTGGTCGGGGATTTCCGGCTGCCGGGTGTCGCTCATCGCACCACCGCCGGCGACCAGGCGTTCCGCACGAGCAGTTGTGCCGAGCCACTGCCGTCCGCCGGGACCTGCCAGATGTCGCTGGTCGCGGTGCCCTCCGCCGAACGGGGCAGGCCATAGATGAGGTGGTCGCTGTCGAGCCACTCGACCTGGTCGTCCACGCTGCGGGTCTCGGCGAGCAGCGTCTCGGCGCCGGTCGCGAGATTGTAGGTGGCCAGCCGCCAGCGGCCCGGGGGCAGGTCGCCGTGCTTCTTGAAGGCGATGCGGGTCCGGTCCGGCGACAGCGACGGGCATTCGGCGTCCTCCCGCAGTGCGGTGACCCGACGCGCGGCGAGGCTTCCCTCGACGAGCCAGGTCTTCCCGCCCGAGGCGGCGGTGGCGTAAAAGCGATCGTCGTCGGCGAAGGTCACCCCCCACAGGTTCCTGTCTGCCGCAGTAACCACCTTGCCGTCGACGTCGAGTTCGAACCGCTCGAGGTCACCGAGCACTTCGCCCTCGACCCGGCTGACCACGGTGCGGGTGGAGAAGTGCCCCGGGTTGGCGTACGAGTCCCCGAAGACGAACGTGGTGGTCGCCACCAGCGATCCGTCCCGGGACAGCCGGGCCCGGCTCGGTGTGCCGACCAGCGGCAGATCGCGCCGGGGTGCCCAGTCGGCGTCGAGCAACTGTGCGCGGTAGGTGGTCACCAGGCCCCGGTCGGCGGCGAGGCAGATCGCCTCGTCCCTGGTCGCGTAGACCCGCTCGCAGGACGCCCGGGTGACCGCGCGTGGCCCGGTCGGCGCCGCGAGCGGGACCACCGCCACCCGGCCGTAGTCGGCCCCCAGGGCGGTGTTCCGGAAGACCAGGTGTGGCACGCTGCGTACCGTGGCTAGGTCGCCGTGGGTGGGAGCCCCCGCCGCCGCCTGCGCCGTCGTCTGGTCCTGCCGGACCCGCCAGACATAGCTGCCCGCGCCGGCGACGGCGGCCAGCAGCACGACCGCCAGTGTTGCCAGCCGCGCCCGTGGGCCGAGCCCGCCCACCCAGTCGCTCATGTCGGCACTCCGTTGGGTACGGCTTCGGTGGGGGTGGGCGCGGCCGGGCGGTCGATGCCGCGCAGTAGCCAGGCGGCGACGGGTACGGCGCCGGCCAGCAGGGCAGCGAACAGCAGCAACGCCTGGCGCGGCCCCTGCACGCTCCACAGCAGCCCGAAGAGGACGGACGCGCCGAACCGGGCCAGCACCACCATGGTCTGGGCGGCGGCGATGCCGCTACCCCGCGCACCGGCTACCACCAGCCGACTCACAAGGGCCGCGAGCACGCCGTCGGTGGCGGCGTAGAAGGTGCCGAGCAGCAGCAGGACGATGAGCGTGAGGCCCACGCCACCGCCTGGCAGCGCCCCGACCAGATAGCTGCCCAGCAACGCCAGGTGACCGGCGACGAGCACCCGGCCGCGGCCGACCCGATCGGCCAGCCGCCCCAGGGGCACGGCCAGGGTCAGATAGGCGACGTTGGTTCCCACGTAGAGCAGCGGGAAGTAGCGGGCGGCGAAAGCGTCCCGGTCTTGAAGGGACAGATAGAGGAAGCCATCGCCGATCGTCAACAGGCCCAGCAGGGCGGCGGCCAGCAGCGGTCGCCGCAGGTTCCGTCCAGCGACTTCCGCGATCACCCGCCGCAGACCGGCGCGGGCTGTGCCGGCTGCGGTCGGCAGGTCGGGCACGAACAGCACCAGCACCGCAACCCCGGCGACCGCGAAGGCGAAAGAGACGACGAAGACGGAGTCGTAGCTGCCCGGCACGGCCGCGAGCAGGGCGAAGGCGACCAGCGGACCGATGGCGGCGCCGGTGGTGTCCAGCGTCCGGTGTACGCCGAACGCCCGCCCCAGCACGTCGGGCTGCGACGCCGCGGCGATCAGAGCGTCCCGGGGCGCGGTGCGCAGGCCCTTGCCCAACCGGTCCGCGGTTATCACGGCGGTGATCGCCGCGAAGCCCGCTGCCGGTAGCATGGCCAGGCGGCTGAGCGCGGATGCGCCGTACCCCGCCGCCGCCACCCATTTCGGTCGCTGGCCGCGGTCGGCGGCGTAGCCCCCGGCGACCCGGACCAGGGCGCTGACGCCCTGGTAGATGCCGTCCAGGAAGCCGTACGCGATGGGGCTCAGGCCGACCACGGCGGTGAGGTAGAGCGGCAGGACCGACGCCACCATCTCCGACGACACATCGGTGAGCAGGCTGACCGTGCCGAGCAGCACGACGGTTCCGGAGACGCGGCGCACGGCGATGCGGGGCCGCTTCGGGCCGTCATGGCCCGGCCGGTCCCGCAGCGTCACGTACATGTCTCCACCTCCCGGCCCGTTGCGGCGGGCGGTCCGCCGCCACCGGCCGGATCCTTTCGCGCCGGCCGTCCCATCCTCCGCGACCCGTCAGCCGGCCAGCGCGGCGGCCAGGGCCGCCACCACTGCCTCCTGTTGGTCGGTGGTGATCTGCGGGAAGATGGGCAGCGAGAGCAGCTCCGGCGCGATCCGCTCCGCGTGCGGGAACGCCCCCTCGGCGTAGCCGAGGCCGGCGAAGGCCGGCGTCCGGTGCACCGGCACGGGGTAGTGGATCGCCGCCCCGACGCCGGCCGCGTTGAGCCGTGCCAACACCCGGTCCCGTCGGGCCGGGGTGCGGTCGCCCGCGATCCGGACACAGTAGATGTGCCAGACGTGCTCGTTGCCCGGCAGGGTCACCGGCCGGATCACGTCGACCGGCTCCAGCAGCGCGTCGTACCGGGCCGCCGCGGACCGGCGCAGCGTGTTCGAGTTGGCCAGCCGGGCCAGCTTGGCGCGGAGGACCACCGCCTGGAGGCCGTCCAGCCGGCTGTTCACGCCGATGAGGTCGTGCACGTACTTCTTCAGGCCGCCGTGGCTGCCCAGGGTGCGGACCGCCGCGGCGAGGTCGGCGTCGGCAGTCACCACCGCGCCCGCGTCGCCGTACGCCCCCAGGTTCTTGCCAGGGTAGAAGCTCGTGGCGGCGATGCCATCGACACCGGCGCCGCGCCCGTGTCGGGTGGCACCCTGACACTGCGCGGCGTCCTCGACGATCGCGATGTCGCGCCCGGCCAGGCCGGCCCGCAGTCGCTCCACCGGCGCGAGCTGGCCGTAGAGGTGTACCGGGATGATCGCCCGGGTCGCCGGTGTGATCGCGGCGAGCGCCGCATCGACGTCGATCAGGTACGAGTCGGGTTCGCAGTCGACCAGCACCGGTCGCGCGCCGGCCCGGGCGACCGCCTCGGCCGTGGCGATGAAGGTGTTCGTCGGCAGGATCACCTCGGCTCCGGGCCCGACGCCGACGGCGCGCAGCGCCAGCTCGAGCGCGTCGGTGCCGTTGGCCACGCCGACGCAGTGCGGTACGCCGCTGAACGCGGCGTACTCCCGTTCGAACGCGGCCACCTCGGCGCCGCCGATGAAGGCGGTGTCGGCGATGACCCGCTTGAAGCCGGCTTCCACCTCCTCCGCGACCTCCGCGTGCGCGGCGGCGAGATCGACGAGCGGAATTCCCGGCATGACTAGCTCCCCACCAGCTTCGACATGGTCAATTCCTCGAACGGCGGCGCCGGCGTGTCGGCGGCGCGCAGTCGGCGGGCCGGGTTGCCGGCCCAGATCTCGCCGGGCGGTACGTCACGCAGCACCACGGAACCCATTCCGACCAGCGACCACTCGCCGACCGTCACACCCTCGCGGATCAGCGCCCCCGCGCCGACGTACGCGCCGCGGCGCAGCACCGCGCCGCCGCCGAGGCGGACACCGGAGGCGATGGTCGCGTGGTCGTACACCCGGTCGTCGTGGGTCAGGACGGCGTGCGGCATGACCGCGACATGCTCGCCCACGGTCACGTCCGCGGTGAGCACCACGCCGGCGAGCAGCACCGTGCCGGGACCGACCGAGCTACCGGCGCCGACGTCGGCGCTGGGATGGACGATCGTGGCGTACCGGTCGGTCGGTAGGGCGAGGCGCTCGACGATCCGCTGCCGCGCCACATAGTTGCGCGGATTGCCGACGCAGACGACGGCTGCCGTCTCCCGCATCTCGGTCAGCCGGTCGATCCCGCCGAGGATCGGCAGGCCGGCCCGCTCGGTGCCGTGCAGTGCGGGGTCGTCGTCGAGGAACCCGCGCAGCCGCCAGGTCGGCCGGGCATCGTTGATCGCGCGTACCGCCGCCGCGGTCTCCCGCGCGAATCCACCCGCCCCGACGATGACCAGGTCGCGCATCAGCTGACCAGTTTGCGCAGCACGCCGACGATGTGGTTCTGGTCGTCCTCGGTCAGCGCGTGGTGTAGCGGCAGGATCAGCGTGTCGCGGGTGAGCCGCTCGGTCACCGGCAGCGGCGCGGGCGTCACGTCCGCGTACGCCGGCTCCAGGTGGGCGGCCATGATGCCGCGCCGGGCCGACACGCCGGTCGCGGCCAGTTCCGCGAGCACCTCGTCGCGGCCCACTCCGTACTCCCGGTTGATCAGTACCCAGAACGACTGGAAGTTGGTCTCGCCGTATTCGGGGTCGCGGACCGGCACCAGGCCCTCGATGTCCGCGAGCAGTTCGTGGTAGCGCGCCGCGAGCGCCCGCCGGTGGGTCACCAGCTCCTCGAGCCGGCCGAGCTGCACCAGCCCGATCGCCGCCTGGATGTCGGTCATCCGGTAGTTGAAGGCGGTCTCCAGATATGCCTCCAGCACAGGCTGGGCGCTGGCGTGACGGTCGGCCGCGGAGACGTTCATCCCGTGTTCGCGCAACCGCCGGAGCCGGGCGACCCACTCCGGATTGTCCACGGTGAGCATGCCGCCCTCGCCCGTCGTCAGCAGCTTCCGCGGATGGAACGACCATGCCGAGATCGTCGAGCCGGAGCCGACCGGCCGCCCGTACGCCGTCGAGCCGGCGGCGCAGGCCGCATCCTCGATCAGCGGCAGCCCCCAGCGGCTCGCGGCGTCCCGCAGCGCGGCGACGTCGAACGGCACGCCGCCCTGGTGGACCGCGATTACCGCCCGCGTCCGGGACGTGCGTACGGCGTCGACCGTCGCCACCGTCAGGTTCCCCGTGCTGAGATCGACATCGGCGAAAACCGAGGTAGCCCCGACGTAGCGGACCGCGTTGGCGGTGGCGATGAACGACAGCGACGGGACGATCACCTCGTCACCGGGCTCCACCCCGACCGAGATGAGCGCGAGGTGCAGCGCCGCCGTGCACGAGCTGACCGCGACGCCGTGGGCCGCGCCGACGCCAGTGGCGAACGCGGCCTCGAACGCCGCGACCCGAGGGCCCTGGGCAACCCACCCCGAGCGGACGGCGTCCGCTGCGGCGAGGGCCTCCTCCTCGCCGAGCGCGGGCAGCATCACCGGGATGCGGCGGGGTGGCACCTCGGTGGTCACCGCGCCCCCTGGGACTCGCCGCCGGCGGGCTGCTCCGTCCGCCACCACTCGACCAGCTCCTGTAGGCCGTCCCGCAGGCCGATCTCCGCGCGGAAGCCGAGTGCCTCCGCAGCGGCGGAGGTGTCGGCGAGCCGCCGGGTGACTGAGTTGACCTTCCGCGCCGGGCCGTACTCCAGGGACAGGTCGCACTTCATCACTGAGAGAAGAGTGCGGGCGAGCTCCTCGAGGCTGGTCTCCACCGCGCTGGCGACGTTGAACACCTCGTCGGTGCTGGTGGACTCGGCGGCCAGGATGTTGGCCCGGGCGATGTCGACCACGTGGACGAAGTCCATCGTCTGGGTGCCGTCGCCGAGAATCAGCGGAGGGAGGCCTGCGCCGATGCGCTCCATCCAGCGGATGAGCACCTCCGTGTACAGCCCGTGGATGTCCATGCGCTGGCCGTACACATTGAAGTAACGCAGCGCAACGTAGTCGAGCCCGTACATGCCGTGGAAGCTGCGCAACATGCCCTCGTTGAACGCCTTCGCTGCGCCGTAGAACGTGTCGTTGTTGTACGGGTGGTGCCGTTCAGTGGTGGGGAACTCCTCGGCCAGCCCGTATACCGACGCCGACGACGAGGCGACCACCTTGCGGACGCCCTCGGCGGCCGCCGCCTCCAGCACGTTGAACGTGCCGTCGACGAGCACCTCATTGGCCAGCCGTGGCTCCTCGGCGCACTGCGTGATCCGGATGGCGGCAAGGTGGAACACCAGGTCCTTGCCCCGGCTGACCTCGCGGACGAGGTCCGCATCGCGGATGTCCCCCTCCACCACGCGCACCGGACCCTTCTGCAGAGCCCACCGCAGGTTTTCGCGCCGGCCGCGTACGAAGTTGTCGAGTACGACGACCTCGCTGGCACCGCTGTGCACGAGCAGGTCGACCACATGGGAGCCGATCGTGCCGGCTCCGCCCGTCACCAGGGCACGCGCATTCTTGACCGAAACCGCCGCACTCATCGTTCGGACTCTCCTTCCAGATTAACCATCACGCCGCCTTTGGCGAGACTGTGCGAGGCTGCCTGCAGGATCTGCAGCACCCGCAGGCCGGATCGGCCGTCGGTGAGCGCGGGCGACCCGGTGCGGATGGCGCGCGCGTACTCCTCGACCATGGTGCGCAGCGCCTCGCGCTCAGTCAGTGCCGGAGCCACCATGTCCCCCGAGCGGTACGACACCAGCATGTCGCGGCGCTCCTCGGCGCCGAGATCGTCAGGCGTCGCCACGTCGACGCCCCGATCGAAGATCGCCAGCCGCTGGCTGGGGTTCAGGTCGTCCCACACCAGGGTGCGCTTGGATCCACCGATGATGGCGGAGCGGATCTTGACCGGGGAGAGCCAGTTGACGTGGATGTGCGCTATCGCACCAGTGTTGAGCTGGAGCGTGAGGTATGCGACGCAACTGCGGCCGGCGCCGATGCCGTCGACGCCATGCGCGGCGACGGCCACCGGCACGACATCCGGCGGCAGCACGAAGTCCAGGATGGACAGGTCGTGCGGCGCCAGGTCCCAGATCACGTCGATGTCGCGCTGGACCAGACCGAGATTGATGCGAACCGAGTCGAGGTAGTACAGCTCGCCCAGATCGCCCGAATGCAGCAGCTCGCGGATGCGGAGGACCGCCGGGGTGTAGCAGTAGGTGTGGTCGCACATGAGGGTAAGCCCGCGCCGGTCGGCCTCCTCGACGAGTTGGCGGCCCTCGTCGTACGTGGCCGCGAGCGGCTTTTCCACCAGCACGTGCCTGCCGGCGCGCAGCGCGGCCAGTGCCACCGGTAGGTGGGTGCCGGCCGGGGTGGCGATCGCGACGGCCTGCACCGCTTCATCGGCCAGCACCGTGTCGAGGTCGTCGGTGACCTGCACGGTCGAGTAGTCGCCGAGCACGCGGCGGCCCCGTTCGACGTCCAGGTCACACAGCCAGCGGAGGCGGAAGGCGGTGGATCCTTGGAAGTTGCGAACCAGGTTGGGGCCCCAGTAACCGGCGCCGACCACGGCGATCCCGATGGGTTTGTCGGAGACGGCAGGTGAAGAAATCACGGCAGTCCGTTCGTCTACGGCGGTTCGTGGTAGGCGACCAGGGGGCCGAAGTCGACATCGAGTGGCGCCCGTTGACCTGATCCGCCGGAAAGCTACAGGCGGGTTTATTGCCCGGACAGCACAGTGTCGGATATCGGCGGGCGACTGCCGGGGAATCGGTACCTTCGGCCCACGTGCACCGGCTGTCGGTCGCGCTTTCTCCAACCGACGGTGCATAACACCAGCCGCCTTCACGGCGGCCGGCAGCCTGCGCTCGTTCCTGCAGTTACGGGAACCAAACTCGCGAAGAGGAATGAGAGATGATCGATTCTGCCGAGCCGCGCGGAGACGACGTGTTCGTCGCGCCCGGCGCTGATGTCGATGTACGCGCGACCATTCAGGCAGGCACCAAGATGTGATCGGCCGGGCCGAAGTGTCGCGTCGACACGGTGCAGCAGGGTGGAGCTCCGTGGAGCGGCACGTGAGCTGGTGGCGCACGGGCGGGGCGACCTACCTGTGCGCGGGTGGCCCGGGGCCGGGGCTCTACCGTTCGGGCTGGCTGAGGTGAACTTTGGCGTCCTCATAGCTGGCGCTGCCGGCCGGCTCGGCCGGGGCGTAGACGAGGTTCAGCACACCGGTCCTGAAGGTCTGCGACGAGATCAGGGCGAACGGGATTGGCGGGTCGCCCTCGTCGAACAGCCGCATGCCCTTACGGACGGCGATCGGATGCACCAGCAGGTGCAGCTCGTCCAGCAGCCCCGCAGCCAGCAACTGGCGGACAACGGCGATCGAGCCGCTCATCCCGATGGTGCCGTCAGCGGGCTCGTTCTTCAACGCGGTGACGGCCTCGATGAAGTCGCCCCGCAGTTGTTCGGAGTTCCGCCAGGTGAACTCGAGCTGCTGGTGCGACACGACGATCTTGCGGGCGTCGCCGAGCGCCTTGGCGAAAGGGGGCGTCCTCCCCACCGGCCGCTTCCCGCTCGGGCCAGGCCCCGGCGAAGCTGTCGTAGGTCTTGCGACCGAACAGCATGGTGTCGGCCGCACCGAGGGTGGCGTCCACGGCAGCACCCATCTCCTCGTTGAAATACGGGAAATGCCACTGGTCGGGCGCCTCGACGACGCCGTCGAGCGAGATGAACAGACCTGCGATGATCTTCTTCATGTTGCTTCTCCCACTCAGTCGCTGAACGTTCCGTCATTCACCAGAGGGGACCGGGGCCTTCGCCGAGCATATTGGTATTCGCCGCGGGTGCGCGGAAGCCACTGTGGAAGCTGGTCGCGTACCAAGTCAAGCAGTCCCTCACGCAGCTCACAGCGCGGGTGTACCGTTCCTCACCGGGTGGGCCGGCGGGCGCCCTTGAGGCGGCGGCCCAGCTCCCGGGCGATCTCCCGGTTGGCGTCCCGCTCGGCGATGGCCTGCCGCTTGTCGTACGACTTGCGGCCCCGGGCCAGGCCCAGCTCGACCTTTGCCCAGCCGTCGGCGAAGTACATCGACAGCGGCACCAGGGTCAGACCGCCGCCCTCGCGCAGCTTCTCCAGGATCCGGGCGATCTCCACCCGGTGCAGCAGCAGCTTGCGGGTGCGCCGGGGCTGGTGGTTGGTCCAGGTGCCGTAGCCGTACTCGGCGATGTGCAGGCCGTACAGCATGATCTCGCCGTCGCGCTCCTGGGCGAACGCGTCGACCAGCGACACCCGCCCCTCGCGCAGCGACTTGACCTCGGTGCCGGCCAGCACGATCCCCGCCTCGTAGGTCTTGAGGATCGTGTAGTCGTGGCGCGCCTTCTTGTTGGAGGCGACGAGCTTGCGCTCCGTGTCCCTGGACACCTCACCTCCTGCGATCCGCGCTGGCCGCTGCCGGCGTACACCCTATCCGACCTCGGGCGATGCCCAGGCGGTCGTGAGCAGCAGCAGCGCCGCGATGTAGGTCGCCATCACCAGCAGCCCCTGACCGGGCAGCGTGACGCCGGCCGCGCCCAGCCCGATCAGCAGGTCCGAGCCGAGGAAGAGCGCGCCGCCGATCGCCGCCCGCCGGGACACCCCGGCAGCGGCGGCGGCCATCAGGGACAGCGCCAGGCTGTAGCCGAGCACCGGCAGCCGCAGCGGCCCCAGCGCGCCCCACAGCAGCGCGTTGGCCACCGCCCAGAGCGCCAGGTACGCCACCACGGCCGGGACCGGCGGCCGGCGGCGCCGGAGGAACGCGGTCAGGAAGCAGAGCTGGGTGCCGAGGAAGCAGCCCATGCCGACCAGGAACGCCGTCCGCCCCGGCACCAGCAGCGCCACGTCCCCGGCGGTGGCGAAGACCAGCCCGACCGCCACCGGATCGACCCGCCGGCGGACGCTCCACAGGTACGCCAGCAGCAGCGGCGCCAGCAGCGGCTTGGCCAGCCACTGCACCGCGGTCAGGTCGAACGCGACGCCGACCAGCTCGACGGCGGCGACGACCCCGAACGCCCGGAGCCAGCGCCGCGTCACCGGGCCGGCTGCCAGCCGGGCCGGCCGAGCACGTACCCGAGCTGGTGTCGCCAGGACGTGGCCGCCCGGGCGTCGGCCCAGATCGAGGCGTACTCGTGGGTGGCCACCCGCAGCGGGTTGTAGGTGGTGATGTTCTTGGTGAGCCCGTACCGGACGGTGGCGCGTTCCGGCTCGAAGCTGCCGAAGAGCCGGTCCCAGATGATCAGGATGCCGGCGTAGTTGCGGTCCAGGTACTCCGCGTTGGCGCCGTGATGGACCCGGTGGTGCGACGGGGTGTTGAAGATCCACTCGATCGGCCGGGGCAGCACGGTGATCCGCTCGGTGTGCAGGAAGAACTGGTAGAGCAGGCTGACCGACTGCTGGAGGAAGATCATCCACGGCGGGATGCCGAGCAGGGCCAGGGGCAGCCAGAACGGCAGGGAGGTCATCGGCGTCCAACTCTGCCGCAGGGCCGTGGAGAGGTTGAAGAAGACGCTGGAGTGGTGCACCACGTGGCTCGCCCAGAGCAGGCGCACCTCGTGGTGCAGCCGATGGAACCAGTAGTAGGCCAGGTCGTCGGCGAAGAAGAGCAACGCCCAGGTCCACCAGTGGCCGGGGGAGAGGTGGACCGGCGCGAGCGTCCAGAGGGCGGCGTAGAGCCCGACGGTGGCCAGCTTCCACGGGAAGCCGATCACCTGGCTGCCGAAGCCCATGGAGAGGCTGGTGGTGGTGTCGCGCAGCTCGTAGCCGCGTTCGTCGTCGTCCGGCGCGAACCGGTAGGAGAGGGCCTCGACGATGATGAGCAGCAGGAACGCCGGGACGGCGTAGAGCACGGCGGGGATCATGCTCGGGATTCCCTTCCGGACGGGGTGGTGAGGGTGGTGACCGGGGCGGTCAGCAGGGATCGGGCGTGCCGGGCGGCGGCCGCGCCCTGGCCGGCGGCGATGGCCGCGGCGAGCCGACGGTGGCCGGCGATGTCGAGCAGCTCGGCGGCCCGGCCGTCCGGCGGGACGTCGCCCACGGCGAGCGTGCCGGCCACCAGGCTGTTGAAGGCCAGCAGGTAGGCGGTGTTGCCGGAGCCGCTGACGATCAGCCGCCACATGGCGATGTTGGCCGCGGCCATCCGCGGCAGGTCGGGGGCGAGCGCGGCGTACTCCTCGGCGGCCCGGACCACCGCGGCCGTGGCGGCCGGGTCGCCGCGCTCGGCACAGATCCGGGCCGCGTCCGTCCCGACGCAGGCCCGCATCTCCAGCATGTCGCGGACCAGCGTCTCCACCGGCAGTACGTCTCCCGACTGGGTCAGCGACAGCGCCAGGTCCAGCCCGGCGTGCACCCGCCAGTCCAGCACCCGGGTCGCGCCGCCCTGGCTGACCCGGACCAGCCCGAGCTGCTGCAACCGGCGCAGCGCCTCCCGGACGGCGTGCCGGTTGACCTCGAACGCGGCGGCCAGCTCCCGCTCGCCGGGGAGCGTCTCCTCCGGCTGGTAGCGACCGCTGACGATGGCGTCGCGGAGCTGGCCGAAGACGTGGTCGGAGACCGAGGACCGGGGTACGGGGGCGAAGGCCATGGCCAGCAGTGTGACCCCGAACACATCAACCCGCCAACTGGTTGTACCAGACCGTTTGGCCGCCACCCTCCGCCGCGCACGCGGGCACGGCTCGTATCCTTTCGCCGGAAGGTCCGCACGGAGGAAGGGAGTCGGTGTGAGCGACCGGGTTGAGACGTTGGAGTTCCAGGCCGAGGCCCGTCAGCTGCTCCAGCTGATGGTCCACTCGATCTACTCGAACAAGGACGTCTTCCTGCGCGAACTCATCTCGAACGCGTCGGACGCGCTGGACAAGCTCCGGCTGGAGTCACTGGTTGACAAGGACCTCGCGGTCGACACCGCCGACCTGCACATCGAGATCGAGGTCGACAAGGACGCCCGTACGCTCACCGTGCGGGACAACGGCGTCGGCATGACTCGCGACGAGGTGATCCGGCTGATCGGCACGATCGCCAAGTCCGGTACCGCCGAGCTGGTGCGCAAGCTGCGCGAGTCGAAGGACGCCAACGCCTCGCAGGAGCTGATCGGCCAGTTCGGCGTGGGCTTCTACGCCACCTTCATGGTCGCCGACAAGGTCACCCTGCTGACCCGTCGGGCGGGGGAGAGCGGCGGCACCCGCTGGGAGTCCAGCGGCGAGGGAACGTACTCGGTCGAGGCGGTCGACGAGGCACCGCAGGGCACCTCGGTCACCCTGCACCTCAAGCCGGTCGACACCGAGGACAACCTGCACGACTACACCGCCGAGTGGACGGTCCGGGAGATCGTCAAGCGGTACTCCGACTTCATCGCCTGGCCGATCCGGATGAGCGTGGAGCGGCCGGGTGAGGACGGCGCGACCACCCGCGAGACGCAGACCCTCAACTCGATGAAGGCGCTCTGGGCCCGGTCCCGGGACGAGGTCGACGAGGCCGAGTACCACGAGTTCTACAAGCACGTCAGCCACGACTGGGCCGACCCGCTCGAGACCATCCACATGCGCGGCGAGGGCACCTTCGAGTACGAGGCGCTGCTCTTCCTGCCCTCGCACGCGCCGCTGGACCTGTTCTCCCCGCAGGGCCGCCGGGGCGTCCAGCTCTACGTCAAGCGCGTCTTCATCATGGAAGACTGCGACGCGCTCATGCCCAACTACCTGCGCTTCGTCAAGGGCGTGGTGGACGCCCACGACCTGTCGCTGAACATCTCCCGGGAGATCCTCCAGCAGGACCGGCAGATCCGCGCCGTCCGCCGCCGCCTGGTCAGGAAGGTCCTCGCCACCCTCAAGGAGATGCCGGCCGAGTCGTACCGCGCCTTCTGGACCGAGTTCGGCGCGGTGGTCAAGGAGGGGCTGCTCGAGGACGCCGACAACACCGAGGCCCTGCTGGACCTGGTGCGGGTCGCCTCCACCGACGACCCGGCCGAGCTGACCACCCTGCGCGACTACGTGGCGCGGATGAAGGACGGCCAGTCCGAGATCTACCTGGCAACCGGCGAGTCCCGGAGCACCATCGAGAACTCGCCGCACCTGGAGGCGTTCCGCGCCAAGGGCTACGAGGTGCTGATCCTCACCGACCCCGTCGATGAGGTGTGGGTCGAGCGGGTCGGCCAGTACGACGGCAAGGCCCTGCGCTCGGTCGCCAAGGGCCAGGTCGACCTGGAGACCGACGAGGAGAAGGCGCAGGCCGAGGCGGAGCGGAAGGACTACGCCGAGCTGCTGACCTGGCTGACCGGCGCCCTCGCCGACAGCGTCAAGGAGGTCCGGCTCTCCTCCCGGCTGACCACCTCGCCGGTCTGCGTGGTCGGCGACGCGCACGACATGACCCCGACGCTGGAGAAGATGTACCGGGCGATGGGGCAGGAGGTGCCGCGGGTCAAGCGGATCCTGGAGCTGAACCCGAACCACCCGCTCGTCACCGGGCTGCGCATGGCCCACGAGCAGGGCGCCGACCCGGAGGCCCTGACCGAGACCGCCGAGCTGCTGTACGGCATGGCGCTGCTCGCCGAGGGTGGGGAGCTGGCCGACCCGTCCCGGTTCACCCGGATCCTCGCCGACCGGCTCGCCCGGACGCTGTAAAGGTCTGCCGTCGGCCGCGGCGCCCGCGCCGCGGCCGACGGACGGCCGCTACCCGCGGGTCAGTCGCTCCAGGTGCGCCGCTTCCTGGGCCGACGGCTCACCCGGCTCGCTGCGGAGCAGTCGCCACCGGGACGTCCTTCCATCAGGGCCGACCAGTTCGCCGCGGGCGAGGGCCCGGTCGATGTCGTGCCGCACGCCCGGTTCGAGGTGCGGCTCGGTGGCGAAGAGGATCCGCAGGCGCACCTCGTCGCCGCACCGCTCCGCCCGGGTGTGATGCGGCGCGACGGGGCAGGGCGGTTCGTGTTCCCAGTGGCCGCACAATCCGGCCGTGATGGCGGCCCCCGGGGCGGCCGGGTCGTCGTCCGGCGCCATGTCGAGGACCGCCTGGTGGGCGAATCCCTGTCGCATGCCGCCATTGTGCGCCCGCCCGCCCCGCGCGCGGCGGATCCACGGGGGGATCCGCCGCGTCGGCGGTCAGGGCAGCTCGGGATAGAGCGCGGCCACCCCGCCGGACAGGCCGGCGAGCACCCGCCGGGAGGTCTCGTCGGCGACGATCTCGTACCGGTCGGCCTCCAGCCCGTCGACGGCGATCCGGGCGATCTCGGCCGGGTCGGACTTCGGCCCGGACACCCGGGCCGTCATGTCGGTGTCCATGTAACCGACGTGCAGGCCGGCGAGCCGGACACCCCGGTCGGCGAGCTGCGCCCGCAACGCGTTGGTCAGCGACCACTCGGCGGACTTAGCCGCGCTGTAGGCCCCCACCTGCGGGAAGCTCACCCAGGACAGGGCGGAGAGGATGTTCAGGATCGTCCCGCCGCTGTTGGCGGCGATCCTCGGCGCGAACGCCCGCACCATCGACAGGGTGCCGAAGTAGTGGGTCTCCATCTCCAGCCGGATCGTCGCCAGGTCGGCGTCGAGCAGGTCCGCCCCGGTGCTGATCCCGGCGTTGTTGATCAGCAGCGTGACGTCGCCGGCCAGCTCGGCGGCGGCGGCCACCGAGCCCGGGTCGGTGATGTCCAGCCGGACCGGGGTGACGCCGGCCAGATCGACGCTGTCGGGATTGCGGGCACCGGCGTACACGGTGGCGCCCCGCGCCACCAGCTCGGCGGCGAGGTGGCGGCCGAAGCCACGGTTGGCCCCGGTGACGAGCGCCGTGCGTCCAGCGATCTTCATGTCCAGCTCCTGGTTCCTTCGAGGGGGTGTGTCGACGGGCGACCGGGTCAGGCGCGCAGCAGCCCCGGGCCCGGGAGGACGTCGATCTCGCCGGGCGGCACGTCGTGCCCCGCCTCGCAGCGCAGCCGCGCGTGCACGGCGGCGCCGCAGTCGTGGTGCGCCACGCGGACCGACGGGCCGGCCTCGTCGGCGGCCCAGGCGTCCCCCCACTGCCGCAGCGCGGTGAGCACCGGCAGCAGCTCCTGTCCCTTGCGGGTCAGCAGGTACTCGTCCCGGGTGCGCTGCCCCGGCTGGCGGTAGGGGCGCCGTTCGAGCAGGCCGTCGGCGACGAGTTCCTTCAGCCGCGCGGCGGCGACCGGCTCGCTGATGCCGACCCGCCGCGCGAAGTCGTCGAAGCGGCGGGTGCCGAACGACGCCTCGCGCAGCAGCAGCAGGGTGGACCGGTTCCCGACCGCCTCGACCGCCCGGGCGATGGAGCAGTTGCTGGTCAGCCAGGCGTCGCGCTGCGCGAGGAGGTCCGTCATGCCGGTGACGCTACTCGGCTGACTTAGGAAAACAAAAGTCAGCTATCTCACGTCGACCGGCGGGTGCCATCGGGAATGCCGGGCGGCTCCGCGCCGGCGGCCCTCACACCTGCCCGGCGTAGTAGCCGTACCGGGCCAGACGTGCCCGGCCGGCGCTGGCGGAGGCGTCGGGCGGTCGGACTCGTCCCACAGGCTCCGGTCGGTCAGCCGACCCCCGGATCCGGGGTGGCGGTGACGGCGAGGGTGCTCGCGCCGCCGGCCTCGACCACCTCGCGCTGCTCCTCGACGGCCTTCGCGCGGCTGCCGGGCTCGGCGCGTTCGGCGGCGACCAGCTCCCGCACGGCGGGCGCGACCTCCTGCGCGAAGAGCTGGACGGCGGTGGGGTCGTCGGCGCCGAGGATGAACGCGGACGTGCCGTGATCGAGGGCGAGACCGGCCAGCTCCTCCACCCACTGCTCCGGTGGCCCGACGAGGAAGCCGGAGGGGGACGGGGTGAACCGTCCGGAGAGGTTGAGCAGCCGCCGGACCGACCGGGGATCCCGCCTGGCCGCCTCCGCGCCCTCGTCGACCAGCGCGTTGAGCTCGGCCAGCTCCGCGGGGCCTTTGGGCAGGTACGCCAGCGACGGCAGCCAGCCGTCCGCCGCCCGCCCGACCAGCCGCAGCATCCGCGGCTTGTACGCGCCGACCCAGATCCCCACCTCGTGCGCCGGCGCGGGCCCGCGCTTCGCGCCGACCACCCGGTAGTGCTCCCCGTCGACGCGGACCATGCCCCGCCGGTCGGCGGCCCAGACCTCCCGGATGACGCGGATCGCCTCGTCCAGCGCGTCCACCGCCTGGCCGGGCGTGAGCCGGCGTCCCCCGGCGGCCTCGATCGCCTCCCAGAACGCGCCGGCGCCGAGGCCCAGCTCGACCCGACCGCCGGTGAGCAGGTCCAGGCTGGCCACGCTGCGGGCCAGCACCACCGGCTGGCGCAGCGGCAGGTTCAGCACGTTGCCGGCGAGCCGGATCCGATTGGTCGCCGCCGCCAGGTACGACATCAGCGTCCAGGTGTCCAAATGGCCCGGCTGGTACGGGTGGTCCTGGAAGGTGGCGAGGTCCAGCCCGACCTGCTCGCAGAGCTTGGCGAGGGCGACCACCCCCGCCGGGTCCTCGGCGGTGGGCGTGAGGAAGCCGCCGAAGATGAGCTCGTGCCCGTAGTCCGCCATTGTCCGCCCCGCCAGCTGTTCCGATCCCATGCCGCGTGTCGGTGAACCCGCCGCCGACCCCAGTCACCGTAACCTGGGGCGGCAGGGGACGTGCAGCGGTGGCGGTGAATCGGCAGGACCCTGTGCAGCTCCGGCCATCCAGCGATGTTAATCGATATCTGGGAGGCGCGTGCTCGCCACCGCCAAGCACTTGCAGGGCACCCGGGCCGCGGTCGGTCCGACCACGACGGTCACCTACCGCCGGCGCGGCACTGGCATCGACCGCAGCTACCGGGTCGCGATCGCGGTGGTCGGCGAGACCCCGTACGCGGAGGGACGGGGCGACCGGACCGGCAGCATGAGCCTGGACCGGGAGGACCTACGGACGATCTCGACGCTGCGCAACGCGGGCATGCCGGTGATCGTGGTCCTGGTCTCCGGCCGCCCGCTGGACATCGCCGCCGACCTGCCCCGCTGGGACGCGCTGCTGGCGTCCTGGTTGCCCGGTACCGAGGGCGGCGGGGTCGCCGACGTCCTCTTCGGCGTCACCAAGCCGACCGGCAAACCGCCGGTGACCTGGATGAACTCGGTCAGCCAGCAGCCCGTCGACCCGGTACTGAAGGAGCCTGTGGAGGCCGTCGGGCACCGGCGGGCGGGCTCCCTATTGCACCTTGGGGCATCTCGCAACTCGGAATCCCGCGCCTTCGCTCGGCCGGGTGAAGAACTTCACAAGAAGTGGGCGATCGTCCGAAACCGTTCCTAACGTCGTATGTGTTCGCGATCGCGGACACCACGGGCCGGCAACGCCTAATCCCGCCGCCGGCCCGGTGGTACCTGGACCTCAGGCGGGAGCGGGGGACCCACATGTTCCTCGGTGCTCGACACCTCGGGGTGAAGCCGCCAACCGGCGGCCGGGCTCCTCGGCCCGAACCCGACAGCTCACCTCGTCGGCGTGGAGGAAACCAAACATGGCAACTGAACACACCGCACGACACCGCCGGACCAGCCAGCGTCGGATCGCCGTAGGGGCGCTCGTCGTCGGCGCGGCCACCGGCGCCGCCGCGATCCTCGGCCCGGTCACTCCGGCCAGCGCGGCCAGCGTGAACTGGGACGCCGTCGCCCAGTGCGAGTCCGGCGGCAACTGGCACATCAACACCGGCAACGGCTACTACGGCGGCCTGCAGTTCTCCAAGAGCACCTGGAGCGGCTACGGCGGCCAGAAGTACGCCAGCCGGGCCGACCTGGCCAGCCGCGGCGAGCAGATCGCCATCGCCGAGAAGGTCCTCGACGGGCAGGGCATCGGCGCCTGGCCGGTCTGCGGCAAGAAGGGCGGCTCGACCAAGCACTACTCGTCCAAGTCGGACTCCCGAACGACCAAGAAGTCCCGCTCGGACTCCGGCTCGAAGTCGAAGGCCGCCTCGTCGGAGCGGTCCTCGCGCGGCGACCAGCCGGCCACCCGCAGCCACCGGCGTACCGCGCCGGCCGTCGGCGGCTCGGGCACCTACCTGGTGAAGCCGGGCGACACGCTGTCGATGATCGCCGACGTGAAGGACCTGGCCGGTGGCTGGCACGCGCTGTACGAGCGCAACAAGCGCGTGGTCGGCGACAACCCGGGCCTCATCTTCCCGGGTCAGCAGCTGCGCCTGCGCTGACGTACCACCGGGGAACGCCCGGCCGGTGCGCCGGCCGGGCGTTCCCCGTCCGGCACTTGCGTGGACCTTGCGACGGTGCGTGCGGCGGGCCGGGTCGCGGATTGCTATCGTCACGGTGCTCTGAAGGACGTGAAGAAAGCGCGGCTATGACCAACGAACCGTTCACCGCAGCCGCGACCCTCGATGAGTTCCTGACCCGGACGCAGCAGGCGTTGTCCGTCATGCGCTCCCGGCCCGCCGCGCACGCCGACGACGATGCGGACGAACTGCTCCGCGCCGACGGCACGGCGGCCGACGGGCTGGTGCGGGCCGTGGTGGTCCAGGGTGGGCGGCTGGAGTCCGTCACCGTCGACCCGGGGCTGTCGGCGCAGGGCATCGAGGCGGTCTGCGCGCACATCGTGGTGGCCGTCAACGCCGCCCTCGCCGACCTCGAGGCCCAGGTCAGCGCTTCGGCGCAGGCCGACGTGGACGCCCTGGCCGCCCGGCTGGGCGGTCTTCAGGAGCAGTCGAGGCGGCAGGTGGAGCTGTTCAGCCAGGCGATGGAGAGTGCCGCCGCCCGGTTGGGCGGCGGCCGGACGGGCTGACCCGCGTCGGTCGGTCGGCCGGCGTGCGTCGGGTCGGCGAAATGTCGGTGCCCCCCGTTCACGATCCTGGCATGGAGAAACCGCGGATCGTGACGGCCGAGCAGTGGCGGCAGGAGCGCAACGAGCTGCTCGAGGCCGAGAAGGAAGCCACCCGGGCGCTGGACGCGCTCGCCGCGCGGCGTCGCCGCCTGCCAATGGTCAGGTTCGCCAACGGGTCTACCGCACCCAGGCGCGGGGGGTGGACCGCCTGCAGTTCGTCAACAACGTCCTCGACCTCGCCCCGTACGGCCGCCAGGAGGACTGGGAGGAGACTCCCCGCCCGGCTGGCCGCAGCACACCACCTACGGCTGACACGGCGCAGCGGCCGGTCGTCGGGAGGACGACGACCGGCCGCTGCGTCTTCGGTCAGCTCAGGGTGAGCGCGGTGTCGTCGACGACGAAGGAGGTCTGCAGGGAGCTGTCCTCCACGCCGCTGAACGAGATGGTGGCGGTGGTGCCGGCCAGCGACGAGACGTCGAAGGACTTCAGGACGTAGCCGGCGGCGGCGTTCACGTTGGAGTACGTCGCCAGGGTGGTGCTGCCGGCCTTGACGGTCAGCTTGTCGTACGCGGTCGAGCCGGACTCGGCCGTGTCGATGTGCAGGTAGAAGGAGAGCGTGGCCCGGCATCCGGCCGGGATGCTCACCGACTGCGACAGCGTGTCGGTGTGGGTCGTGCCGTACCCGTCGAGCCACGCCTTGTACGAACCGCCGTGCGCGGCCTGGCCGGTCGAGTTGGTGATGACGCCCGAGGTGGCGGTCCAGCTCACCGCGCCGGACTCGAAGCCCGGGTTGGCCAGCTTCTGACCCGAGCAGCTGCCGGTGGGCGGCGGGGTGGTGGTGCCGCTGCACGTCGGGTCGCCGGACTGGGCCGGCACGCTGACCGCGTCCCAGGCGGCCTTGACCGTGTTGAACTCGGTGCAGCCGGTCGGGTAGAGGTTCTTGGCCGCCTGCAGCGTCCAGGTGCGGTACTTCAGGTACGACGAGGACGTCGTCTTGAGCAGCATCGCGTTGTACATGATCTTGATGGCCTTCTGGATGTCCAGGCCGGTCACGCTGCTGCCGTTGCAGGTCGTGCTGGCCGGCTGGCCGTTGGTCGGGCTGCTGCCGTTGGCCAGCAGGTAGAACCAGTGGTTGCCGGGGCCGGCCGCCGCGTGCACCTCGGTGGTCGGGATGCTGCTGGAGTAGCAGTTGGGGTCACCCAGCGCCGACGGGTTGTACATGTTGCGGATCGGACCGCTGCCGACCAGGTTGATCTTCTCGCCGACCAGGAAGTCGGGAGCGTCGTAGGTGGAGGGCTCGTTGGCGAACCACTCGGTCGCCGCGCCGAAGGTGTCGGCGACGAACTCCTGGGTCCCGTTGCCGGAGATGCCACCCGGGGTGTGGTCGTCGATGCCGTGGCCGATCTCGTGGGCGAGCACGTCCATCGAACCGATCCACTGACCGGCGGTGTTCTTGCCGATCTGGACCTGGGTGCCGTCGTAGTAGGCGTTCTGGTCGTTCAGGCCGACCCGGATCGGCCACGCCCCGCCGGCGCCGTCGGCGCCGTTGCGGCCGAGCCACTGGGAGAGCATCTTGTGCTCCGTCTGGGCGCCGAAGAGCGCGTCGACGCAGCCGGTCTCCTTGCTGGTGGCGGTGCCGTTGCCCCAGACGTCGTCCGAGCCGGAGAACGTCGTGTTGGTCGCGGCGTCCTGGCAGCTCAGGTTCGTGACGCCAGGGTCCTTCATCGAGTACGTGCTACCTGACAGCGTGGTGTTGAGGGTCAGCGGGCTCGGCCCGTTCCACGCGCCGGTGCCGCTGCCGTGCACGACGTGCTCCTGCTTGCGCAGCACCTTGCCGGTGAGGGCGTCCACGTCCACGGTGAGCCGGCTCGGGCCGTCCGCGGTGGTGCCCCGGACAGTGGTCTCCCAGGCCAGGGCGGGCTTGCTGTCGAGGGTGTAGACGACCAGCGTGGTGCCCTCGACGTTGGTCACGGTCTTCAGCTGGCCGCGGGCGGTCTTCTCCGCGGCGGTAGCCTTGAGCTTCGGCGTCGTGGCGAGGCTGCCGATGCTCTGCTGCTGGGCGACGGAGGCGTACTTCAGGTTGCCTGCGGAGTCGGTCGCCAGGACGAAGTCGCCGCCGGTCACCGGCAGGCCCTTGTAGGTACGCTCGTAGGGCACGTACTGGGTGCCCTCGGAGGTGATGACGGGCTTCTGGACGAACGCCTCGTCGGAGCTGGCGTGCAGGTACTGCGGGCGGCTGGCGACCAGCGCGCTGGCCGAGTTGGCGGCGAGCATGCGGGCCTGGGCGGCGTCGGGGGCGGGGCTGGGGGGCGCGGCCTGTACGGCCACGGCGGTGCCGGCGGCGACCAGGCCGGCCGCGGCCGCGCCGGAGAGCGCGACGAGGCGGGGTGAGAGCTTCAAGGGGGTCTGCTCCTGTTCCTAGGCGACGCGCGGAGCCCGGTAGGGGCGCGCGTCGCGGTCAAGCTGCGGGACGGGCGATGGTGGTCTCCGGAGCTGCCGGCGTGCCCCGGATCGACTGACCGACCATCCTGAGTCACCGGGGGTCAGTGACTCGTGGCAGCACGATCACATGGACAGGGGTGCAGATCAATGGGTGACCGAGGCAACCGTCTTGTTCCGGTCGCCCGGGCGACATCGGCAATTCAGGAAGCCATGATCTTCAATAGCCACTGATCAGCCCTTATGTTCTGCGCGGCGGAGGAAGGCGCGTCCGACTTGCGTTTAATGCCGCTATCCGCGCACCGTGCGTCTTCGCCCTCCTCTGATGGTGCCGCCCGCCCCGCCCCGTACGGGTCGTCGTTCCCTGCCGAATGGACCTTGATCATCCGCTGTCCCGGCGGACGCTCTAGTCGTTCGGGCGACGTCACGCGGAGATTTCCGGCCCGTGACGGCGGCGCGGTCCTGCCGCCGAGGTCACCGTCCCGCCCGGCTAATCTGCGGTCCGCGGATCAGCAGCGGGCGGGGGCGGCATGTCGCACGGGCGGATGCACGACGGCGAAGTCGCCACGGACGAGGCACTGGTCCGTCGGCTGATCGCGGCGCAGTTCCCGCAGTGGGCCCGGTTGCCCGTCGAGCGGATCAGTTCCGCCGGCACCAACAACGCCATCTACCGCCTCGGTCCGGAGCTCGCGGTTCGGCTGCCCCGGATCGCGGACGCGATCGAGCAGGTCGAGTTCGAGTACGCCTGGCTGCCCCGCCTCGCCCCGTACTCGCCGGTCGCCGTGCCGGAGCCGGTCGCGCTGGGTCAACCCGCCGAGGGCTACCCGTGGCGCTGGGCGGTCAACCGCTGGGTCGACGGCCGGACCGCGGTGGAGGACGACGCTGACCGCCCCGGCTTCGCGGTCGACCTCGGCGAATTCGTCGCCGCCCTGCGCAGGGCCGACGTCACCGGCGGCCGGCCGGGCTACCGCAGCGGATCGCTGCGCACCCGGGACGCGTACGTGCGGGAGTGGACCACCGCGGCGCGCGACGTCGTCGACACCGGCGCGGTCCTCGCCGCCTGGGAGGAGGCGCTCGCCGCGCCGGCGTGGGACGGCCCGCCGGTCTGGACCCACGGGGATCTCCTCACCGGCAACGTGCTGGTCCGGGACGGGCGGTTGGCCGGCGTCATCGACTTCGGCGCCGCCGGTGTCGGCGACCCCGCCTGCGACGCCATCCCCGCCTGGGCCGTCCTCTCCGCCGGCACCCGGGACGCCTTCCGGGCGGCGGCCGGGTTCGACGACGCGACGTGGGCCCGCGGGCGCGGCTGGGCGCTCACCTTCGTCGCCGGACTGACCTACTACCGGGAGACCAACCCGGTGATGGCCGGCATTGCGCGGCGTGCCATCGACGCGGTGCTGGCCACGCCGGCCTGAGCGGGCGCCGGCACCGGCGTCCCGTCAGGACGCCCGCCCGAAGGCCCTGGCCAGCGCGGTGACGAGCGCCGACGGATCGACGGCGACCGGGCGGTCGCTGACCTGACCGTCGCCGAGCTCCACCACCCGCCACCGTCCGTCGGCGTGCCGGGCCAGGTCCACTGTGGCGAACGGCAGGTCGAGCGGGGCGATCAGTGGGGCGAGGAAGCCCGGGTCGAGCTGATCGGCCAGCGCGACGTCGGGGGTGTCCGGATGCGGGCCGACGAGCGCGCACCCGCCGTCGATCCACCAGGTGCGCACCTCGGCGCCGGTGAACCGCTCGAACCGGCGCAGCACGAAGCCGCCGGTGAAGTCGTCCTCGCGCAACTCCAGCAGGCGGGCGGCGACGCGCCATGCGGCATCGCCGTCGGCGAGGTCCGGGATGAACGCCGCCTCGTGCCAGTGATGCTTGGCCGATTTCGTCCAGTCGCGCAGCACCGCCGGCCCGCCCCCGAGCGCCCGCCGGGCCGCATCGAACGCGGCCCGGCCCGCCCCGGTGGTCCAGACCGACTCGGGCGTGACGCTCCGTAACGCCTCGTACCAACCGGGCAGCTCGTGGGCGCGGCGGTACTGCTCCGGCGTCGTCCACAGCCGTACGTTCCGGGCGGCCAGGGCGTCCGCGAGGTCGGCGTACCGGTCGGCCGGCAACATCCATCCCCGGTAGACCGCGATCCCGGAGGTTCGTACGGCCGCGACCGCCCGCGCCGGGTCCTGACCGGAAACGAGCAGATCGTGGTCCACCACGGCGACCGGTATCCCGGCCCCCCGGGCGGCCTCGGCCTCTGCGGCGAAATGGTCGTCCGGGCGGCGCGGCCGCAACGCGTCGGCGGGGAACAGCAGCATCACCTCGCTCATGCTGCCGGACCGCCGCCATCACCAGCTCGACCGGATGGGATCGCCAGTCGTGCGGACCGCCGCCAGCTCAGCCGATCGGACCTGGTGATCCGCGAGCGACCGGAGGCGGGCGAACGAGACGGATCCGGTGCTGGAGCATGAAGCGGCCCGATCGCTGAGATCCCGCCCCACCAACCCATGGGGAGTCGTTTGCCCAACAAGCGAGGATCCACAACACCCACCGGAAACCCGGTGAGCGTCAGTGGACACCGCACTATGCTCCCGCCGTGTTCCGAAATCTCCTCAATCGTGGTCCGGAGTCCGTCGAGCCGGCCGCAGACCTCGACCCGGCCCTCGACGACCACGACCTGCGGGCCGCCCGCGACAAGGCGCTTAGCGGCGACTGGCAGGCCGCCCGGGACGTGGTCGAGGCCGCTGGCTCCGAGTGGGAACGCCGTGGGCGCCGGGTGTCGGCGCTGAGCGTGGCCGCCACGGACGACGGGGCCTGGCTCGACGCCTGGCGTGCGGCGATTCCGGACGACCCGGCGGCTGCGGCGATCTGGGCGTCGACCCTCGCGGAACGGGCGAGCCGCGCGCGCGGTGCGGCCCTGGCGGCCGACACCACCCGGGAACAGTTCGTCGGCTTCGCCGAGCTGTCGGCCCAGGCTGCAGCGGCGGGACGGCGGGCGATCACGCTGGCGCCGCACGACCCGGTGCCCTGGGTCGACGTGCTGTGGGCCATGTTCTCCGGCGGCCGCCGTCGGCACCAGGAGTTCGCCGAGGCGCTCGCCGAGGTCCGGCGCCGGGACCGGTTCAACTTCGCGGCGCACCTGGCGGCGGTGAGTTTCCACTGCGAGAAGTGGTTCGGCTCGCACGAGGACATGTTCGGGCTGGCCCGGGCGACCGGCGCCGCCGCGCCGCCCGGCGCCGCCGTGACCATGCTTCCGGTGTTCGCCCACTTCGAGTACGCGATGCGCGAGTTCAGCTGGGGCACGCCGACCCCGAAGGGTCTGCTCGCCTGCCGCCGGTACTTCCAGCGCCCCGAGGTGCAGCGGGAGCTCGACGCGTGCGTGGCGAAGTGGCGGGCGGCCGGGCCGCCCGCCCACGCCGACGCGATGGTGTGCCGCAACTGGATCGCCCTCGCCTATGCGCTCTCCGACCGTCGCGCCGAGGCGAAGGCGGTCTTCGACGAGATCGGCCCGTACGTCGCGAGCCCCGCCTGGTCCTACTTCTTCGGTGGCCGCAAGCACGGCTTCCTGTGGAACTGGCGGTGGGCCAACCGGCTGCGCTGAGGCCGGCGCCCCGCGGTCATCGTCACTGCGGCCCCTTGGTGCGGGACGGCGACAGGCTCGGCGAGGGGCGCGGCGACGGTGACCGCGAGGGCGGTCCGGTCGGCTTGCCGCTCGGGCTCGGGCTCGCGCTGCCGCAGGGCGCCGGGCCGCAGGTCGGTCGGGCGCTCGGCGTCGGCTGGACCGTCGGCGTCGGGGACGCGGCGGTCGGCTTCGGCGTCTCCGGGGGCGCCGGTGACGGGGTGTCGCCCGGGAACTCCGGGGTGCCGAACCGGTACTTGTCCGGGTCGAGCTTCAGCGCGGCCGTGGCCTGCTCCATGAACTGCCGCCAGATCGGCCCCGCGCCGGTGGCGCCGAACACCTGGTAGCTGCCGTCCTTCGTGCGCAGCGGCTTGCCGTCGGTGGTGCCGAGCCACACCGCGCCGGCCAGCGCCCCGGTGTAGCCGACCATCCAGGTGTGCACGTTCTGGGTGGTGCTCTGGCCGGCCTGCCAGGTCCCGGTCTTGCCGGCCGCATCCCAGCCGTTGTCCAGCTTGGCCGCCTTCACCCGGCTCAACGTCCAGTCGAGCTGGTTGACCGCCTCCTTGTCGAGCCCCACGTCGGTCTGCACCAGCCGCTCCTCGAACAGGCGATCGTCACCCTTGGTGACCGTCCGAACAAAGTGCTGCTCGGCCCGCTTCCCGCCGGCGGCGAACGTCGCCATCCCGTTGGCGTGGTCCTGCACGGCGATGCCGTACTGGCCGATGCCGACCTCGGTGGAGAACCGTCCCGCCACCTCCTCGGCCGGCTGGCCGCGCAGCTCGACCCGCTGCGACCGCGGGTTGCCCTTCTCGGTTGCCCACATCGAGTCGACGCCGGCCCGGGTGGCCATGTCGATCACCTTCGCCTTGCCGAGCTTCTCGGTCAGCTCGAAGTAGGTGACGTTGAGCGAGGCCACGGTGGCCTCCCACAGCGCGCAGTCCGGCTGGCACGGCGCGTGCTCGGCGTTGCGGATCGGGCCGGCGGGGCTGGTCTTGGTACGGCCCGACTCGGGGAACTCCTTGGTCTCCGGCGAGTCGAAGTGCTGCTTCACGGAGACCTTGTCGCGGACGGCGGCGGCCAGGTCGTACACCTTGAACGACGATCCCGGCGGGTGCTGGCCGAAGCCGCGGGCCGCCCCGTTCTCGTCGTAGTACCACCCGGCGTAGTCGGCGCCGCCGCCGTCGTTGCCGCCGTAGTAGCCCAGCACCCGGCCGGTGCCCGGCTCCACCGCCACCAGCGCGGCCTGCCAGTTCTTCGGCTGGCCGCGGACCGCCTCCGGCGCGCTGTCGCGCCGGATGTCGGCGGCCGCCTCGGCGGCGTCCTGGACCCGCTTGTCGATGGTGGTGACGATCTTGAACCCGCCGTTGCGGATGAAGTCGGCCGGCTTGTCCTTGAACGCATCGGTCTGCCGCAGCTCGCTGAGCACGTGGTTGACCACCAGACCGGTCGGTCGGTCCAGGCCCGACCGGCCGGCGTTAGGGTCGATCGGCTTCACGTCGTCGGGGTAGGCCAGGTTCGTCGCGTCCGCCGCCGACAGGTAGCCCAGCTTCACCATCCCGTCGCGGATGTAGTTCCACCGGTCGATCGAGTTCTGCCTAGCCTTCGCGTTGCGCCGCGGGTCGTAGCCGGGCGTGCCCTCGGGGTCGTTCGGGTCGGCCTCCGGCTGCTTCACCATCGCGCAGAGCACCATCGCCTCCGCGGGGGTCAGCTGATTGGCCGCGGGCGCGTCCCGGCTCACCGTCTTGCCGAAGTACGTCTGCGCGGCCGCCTCGATGCCGTACGCGCCCCGCCCGAACGGCACCGTGTTCAGGTAGAAGCCGAGGATCTCCTCCTTGGAGTACTTGTCGTCGAGTTTCCAGGCGATGACCGCCTCGCGGAGCTTCCGCGAATAGGTGACGCCGTTGAGGTCGGCGGCCACCCGTGCGTACTGCTGGGTGATCGTCGACGCGCCCTGCCGCTGGCCGCCGGTCACGTTCGACCAGGCGGCGCGGAGCACGCCGGAGAAGTCGATGCCCTTGTTGGTCCAGAAGCTGCGGTCCTCGGCCGCCACGATCGCCTGCTTGGCGGAGTCGTTCATCTGCCCGTACGGCACGATCGTCCGGTTCTCCGCGCCCAGCGTCGCCATTTTCGTACGGCCGTCGGCGTAGTAGACCGTGGTCGACTCCGGCAACTTGAGGTCGGTGGGGGTCGGCACGCTGTCGAAGTAGTAGCCGCCGGCCACCAGTCCGGAGCCGCCGAGCAGCGCGAACACGGCCAGGAAGATCAGAATGCGGCTGCGCCGACGCTTCCGTCCCGCGGGGGCGACCCGCGCTCCGGAACCGTCGGCGGCGTTGTAGTTGTCATCGTTAGGAAGCACCCGCACCCGATACCCTCCGACTGGTCGGCCGAATCGTGAGCCCGTTCGGGGTGCCACGCTATCAACGCCCCGTGCTCTACCGAGGGGGGTCGCCCGGTCACAGAGCGCGGCCGATCGGAATCGGGCGCGTCGGGTCCGGGCAGGAGTGGAAGTTCGCCCCGCTGGGTACCAGGGCGGCCATGAGCTCCAGCACGGTAGACAGCCCTACGGCCGACCCAGCCACCGCCCGGTCGGTGGGCACCGTCGCGGTCGTCGCCCACCTGAACAAGACCCTAGGCGGCGGCCTCGACGAGCTGCGCGCCAGCCTGGTCGCCGCCGGCGTCGGGCAGCTCCTCTGGTACGAGGTGCCGAAGAGCCGCAAGGCGCCGAAGCAGGTCCGCCGGGCGCTGAAGGAGGGCGCCGACCTGCTCCTCGTCTGGGGCGGGGACGGCATGGTGCAGCGCTGCGCCGACACCCTGGCCGGTACGGACGTCCCGATGGGCATCCTGCCCGCCGGCACGGCCAACCTCTTCGCCACCAACCTCGGCATTCCCGCCGACCTGCCCGAGGCGGTCCGGATCGCGCTGCACGGCCGACGCCGCGCGCTCGACCTCGGCCGCCTCAACGGCGAGCATTTCGCGGTGATGGCGGGCGCCGGCTTCGACGGGGACCTGATCCGGGACGCCGACCGGAAGCTCAAGGGCCGGCTGGGCCGGGCCGCGTACGTCTGGACCGGGCTGCGGCACGTCCGCGGCGAACTGGTGCGCACCCGCATCCGGGTCGACGGCGCCGATTGGTTCGACGGCGACGCGAGCTGCGTGCTCTTCGGCAACGTCGGCACGATCACCGGCGGCATCCCGGCCTTCGACAACGCCCGCCCCGACGACGGCGCCCTGGAGATCGGGGTGTCCACCGCGAGCGGCGCCGTCGACTGGGCCCGCACCCTGGGCCGGATGGCGGCCGGGCGGTCCGAGGAGTCACCGTTCGTGCGGATCACCCGCGGCCGCAAGGTGACGGTCCGCTTCGCGGCGCCGAAGATGTACGAGCTGGACGGGGGCGCCCGGACCACGGCGAAGCGGCTGAAGGTGAAGGTCGTGCCCGGCGCCCTGACGGTCTGCTGCCCCGATCGCCCGGCCTGAGCCGCCGCTGCCCGGGCCCGAGTACGGCCGGCCGCGGCGCGCGGGCAGGATGGCCGGCATGGACGACGAGACACGCGGCTACCTGGCCGAGTTGGTCGACCGGGCGCGGGGCATCCTCGGCGACGACCTGGTCGGTGCGTACGCGGCCGGCTCGGTGGGCATGGACGCGTACCAGCCGGGGCGCAGCGACGTGGACGTGGCGCTGGTCGTCGCGCGGACGCCGACCGGGTCGACGAAGCGGACGCTGGTGGACCGGCTGCGGCACGAGGCGCTGCCCTGCCCGGCGCGCGGCCTGGAACTGGTCGTCTACCGGCGCGACGTGGCCGCCGCCGGCACCCCCGAACCCGGGTTCGAGGTCGAGCTGAACACCGGCCCGGCCATGCCGTTCCGCGCCACGTACGCCCCGGCCGACCGGCCGGCCGCCGACGGACACTTCTGGTACGCCCTGGACCGCAGCATCCTGCACCAGTCCGGCCTGGCCCTGGTCGGGCCGCCCGCCGCCGAGGCCTTCGCCGACCTGGCCCCGGGCGAGCTGCGGCGGCTGCTGGCCGAGGCGCTGGCCTGGTGGCTGACGCTGCCGACCCCAGCCGGCGACGGCCCGGCGCCCGGCGCGGAGGACGCGGTGCTGGGCGCCTGTCGCTCGCTGGTGAAGGTCCGCGCCGGGCGCTGGCTGTCCAAGGTGGACGCCGGGCGTCGGCTGCTGGACCGGGGGGAGCACGGCGACCTGATCGGACGGTCGATCGCGGCCCGCCGGGGCGGCCCGCCGCCCAGCGGCCCCGAGGCGCGGGCCTTCCAGCGGCAAGCCCTCGCCGAGGTGGTGGCGGACGGCACGCATTGACGCCGATGGCGAGGCACCGGCCAAGTTCACCGGCAGCCTCTACCTCGCCTACGGGGGCAAGCCGCTGCCGGAATGCGTCGACTACGCCACCTCGATGCAGCGCGCCGCCGCGCCGTACGTGCAGACCGTCGCGCCCCACGGCGCGGGCGTCACGGCCGGCATGCTCGGGTTCATGTTCTGGGCGGCCGAACGCCCCTCGACCCAGGGCGTCGGCACCGTACCGCCGAACACCTGCGAGGGCGGGGCCGGCGCCGGGGCGACCGCGCTGTTGGTCCCGGTGCCGATGCCCGCCCTGCGGCAGAACTGACCGGCGGACCGCCCGGACCTCACCGCACGACGCGGGCCCCGGTCGGGCGGCAGCGGTTCGATACCGGGTCCAGGCGGGGGCACGCTCGACTTCGGGCAGCCGATCGCGATCATGCTGCTCGGCATCGTCAACCCGTTTGTCCGGCCCGGCTGCGGGTAGCCGGGCCGGAGAGATCGGCACCGACGGCGGGGAGGGGCCGTGGCACGGTACGCGGACGAGGTGGTCGCGCTGGCCGCGCCACTGACGGACGCGGGGGACCTCGACGTCCTCCTGGACCGGATCGGCGACGCCCGGGTGGTGATGCTGGGCGAGGCGACCCATGGCACCCACGAGTTCTACCGCTGGCGGGCGGACCTGACCCGGCGCCTGATCGCCGAGCGGGGCTTCTCGTTCGTCGCCGTGGAGGGGGACTGGCCGGACTGCGACCGGGTCGACCGCAGCGTCCGCTGCCGCGCCGACGCGCCGGAGGACCCGTACCACGCGCTCGCCGCGTTCGAGCGCTGGCCGACCTGGATGTGGGCCAACGAGGAGGTCGTCGACTTCTGTCGCTGGTTGCGCGGACACAACACCAGCGCCGATCCGGAGCATCGGGTCGGCTTCCACGGGTTGGACGTCTACTCGCTCTGGGAGTCGCTGCGGGAGATTCTGGTCTGGTTGCGGGAGCGGGAACCAGGGCTGGTGCCGGCGGCGTTGGCCGCGTACCGCTGCTTCGAGCCGTACCGGGAGGACCCGCAGGAGTACGCGATGGCCACCCGGCTGGTGCCGACCAGCTGCGAGAACGAGGTCGTCGACCTGCTGGTCGTGCTCCGGGCCACGGTTGGCGGCCCCGCGCGGGCCGACGGTGATCCGGGGTCGCGCTTCGCCGCCCGGCAGAACGCCGAGGTGGTCGTCGGCGCGGAACGCTACTACCGGGCGATGGTCGCCGGTGGGCGGCAGTCGTGGAACGTTCGGGACCGGCACATGGACGAGACCCTGGACCGTCTCCTCGGCCACTACGGCCCCGGCTCGAAGGGCGTGGTGTGGGCCCACAACACCCATGTCGGTGATGCCCGGGCCACTGACATGGTGGACGCCGGAGAAATCAACATCGGTCAGTTGGCCCGCGAGCGGTACGGCGCCGACCAGGTGGTGCTGGTCGGCTTCGGCACCCACCACGGCACCGTCGTCGCGGGCGGTGCCTGGGGCGCGCCGACCGAGTTGATGCCGGTGCCGCCGGCGATGACCGGCACCCTGGAGGACGTGCTGCACCGGTCGGCCCCGGAGCGGGCGCTCTTCGTGTTCCCTCGGGGCGACCGGCCCGACCTGCTCTCCGACGAGCTGGACCATCGGGCGATCGGGGTGGTCTACCACCCGGAGCGGGAACGGCTGGGCAACTACGTGCCGACCGTGCTGGGCGACCGGTACGACGCCTTCTGCTGGTTCGACGCCACTCAAGGGGTGCGGCCCCTGCCCACCGGCCGGGCCGGCGTACGGGAGCCGGAGACCTTCCCCTCCGGGCTCTGAGACCTCCCAGAACTGACCAAAGTGCTCAAGCTGCCGAGATTGTCGCCCGCGCCGATTCTGCACGAAGACGGGCCGTGACCGGCGGCAACGCCGGTCACGGCCCATCTTCTCAGGCGCGCCCGAAGGGAGCTCGCGCCTTTGATCAGTAGACCGTCACGCCGTACGCGCTCGCGGCCTCGGGGACGGGCTGGTAGAACGTCGTGCCACCGGACCGGCAGTCGCCACTGCCGCCGGAGGTGATGCCGAGCGCCTTGGTGCCGTCGTAGAGCGGGCCGCCGGAGTCGCCGGGCTCGGCACAGACGGTGGTCTGGATCATGCCCTTGACGGTGCCGCTGCCGGTGTACCGGACGGTCACGTTCAGCGCGGTGACGGTGCCGCTGTGGGTGCCGGTGGTCGACCCGGTGCGCTTCACCGCCTCACCGACGAACGCGTTGGCGGCGGTGTAGCCGCCGGGGTGAGTCAACGAGGTGTTGTCGTACCGGACCAGCGCGTAGTCGTTGCCCGGGAAGCTGGAGCCGATGGTCGGGCCGATGAGGGTGGTGTGGCTGGAGTTGGTGTACCACGTATTGGCCACGTCGCCGCAGTGGCCGGCGGTCAGGAAGTAGTAGACGCCGGACTTGACCGCGTTGAAGCCGAGCGAGCAGCGGTAGCCCCCGCCGTAGATGGCGTTGCCGGCGGAGAGCAGCGGGCGGAAGGTCCCGGACGCCCGGTCGACCCGGATCGCGCCGGCGTTGCGGCCGGCGGTCTTCGTGATCGTCGAGAGTTCCGCGGCGGAGACCGTGTCGTCGGCGGTCACCACCACCCGACCCGACTCCACGCGCCAGGCGATGCCCCCGACGCCCGAGGCGGCGACGGCGTGGTCGGCTTGGGAGAGCTGGCTGGCGCTCCAGCTCGGCGGGGCGGCCGAGGCGGCGCCGGGCGCGGTGAACGCGCTGGCGGCGACGAGGCCGACGGTGGCGGCGAGCAGGGGGGTGAACCGGCCGGGGGTGCGTCGGATTCTCACGGTCTCCTCCTTGGAGGCGGCGGGCGACCGGTGCGGACGGGCCCGTGAGGCGTCGCCGTGGTCCGGGCTCGGGGTGTTGACCTCGGCGAACGTGGTAGCGGCGAGTATCCACCAGGGTCGATCAGTCTGCAAGGGGTCCGCCGGCGACGGCCGGTCCGCCGCTAGGGTGTCAGCGGGGGAGGTATGCCATGACGTTGCAGTTGACCGGGGCCGCGCGCCGGCCCGTCCGCGCCACCGACGGGCGCCTCCGGTGAGCCGGACCGCCGACCCGGACCTGGCCGCGCTCGAAGCGGCGCTCCCCGGCGCCGTGGCGACCCGGGCGGCGGACCGGCTGCGGCTGGCCCACGACGCGTCGCACTACCTGCTGCATCCCCGCGCGGTGGTGACCCCGGCCGACGCCGGGCAGGTCGCGGCGCTGCTGCGGCACGGCCGTCGCACCGGGACGCCGCTGACCTTCCGCTCCGGCGGGACCAGCCTCAGCGGGCAGGCGGTCACCGACCAGCTGCTCGTCGACACCCGTCGGCACTTCCGCGAGCTGGCGGTCCTCGACGACGGCCGACGGGTCCGGGTGCAGCCCGGGGTAGTGCTGCGCCAGGTGAACAACCGGCTCGCCCCGTACGGCCGCAAGCTCGGCCCCGACCCGGCCAGCGAGTCCGCCTGCACGATCGGTGGCGTCGTCGCCAACAACTCCAGCGGGATGACCTGCGGCACGGAGTTCAACACCTACCGGACGCTGGAGTCGCTGCTGCTGGTGCTGCCCGGCGGGACCATCCTGGACACCGGCGTCCCGGACGCCGACGAGCGGCTGCGGGCCACCGAGCCGGAGCTGCACGCGGGCCTGCTGCGGCTGCGCGACCGGGTCCGCGGCAACCCCGACTCGGTCCGCCGCGTCCGGGCCCAGTACGCCATGAAGAACACCATGGGCTACGGGGTGAACGCCTTCCTCGACCACGACACTCCCAGCGACCTGCTGACCCGGCTCGTCGTCGGCAGCGAGGGCACCCTCGCCTTCGTCGCGGCGGCGACCTTCCGCACCGTACCGGTGCACCGGCACGCCGCGACCGGCCTGCTCGTCTTCGACAGCCTGGCCCGGGCGATGGCCGCGATGCCGGCGCTGGTCGCCGCCGGCCCGGCGGCGATTGAGCTGCTCGACGCCGCCGCGCTGCGGGTCGCGCAGCTCGACCCGCAGGCGGACGCCGCGCTGCGCGGCCTCGCCGTCCGGGAGCACGCCGCCCTGCTGGTCGAGTGGCAGGAGGCGGACCCCGATGCGCTCGCCGACCGGGTGGCGGCGGCCCGACCGGTGCTCGCCGACCTGCCGCTGTCCGCCCCGGCCCGGCTCAGCGGCGAGGCGGCGGCCCGGGCGGCGCTCTGGCACATCCGCAAGGGCCTCTACGCGGCCGTCGCCGGCGCTCGGCCCTCCGGCACCACCGCCCTGCTGGAGGACATCGCCGTACCGGTGGACGCCCTCGCCGACACCTGCGTCGAACTCGCCGACCTCTTCGCCCGGCACCGCTACGAGGAGAGCGTCATCTTCGGGCACGCCAAGGACGGCAACCTGCACTTCATGCTCAACGAGCGGTTCTCCGGCGGCGAGGCGCCGGAGCGGTACGCGGCGTTCACCGAGGAGATGGTGGACGCCGTCCTGGCCCACGGCGGCACTCTCAAGGCCGAGCACGGCACCGGCCGGGTGATGGCGCCGTACGTCCGCCGGCAGTTCGGCGACGAGCTCTACGAGGTCATGCGCGAGCTGAAGACGCTCTGTGACCCCGACGGCGTGCTCAACCCCGGGGTGCTGCTCAGCGGCGACCCCGACATCCACCTGCGCCACCTGAAGACCGTGCCGACCGTCGAACCCGAGGTGGACCGCTGCGTCGAGTGCGGCTACTGCGAGCCGGTCTGCCCCAGCCGGGATCTCACCACCATACCCCGGCAGCGCATCGTGCTGCGCCGGGAGATCGCCGCCGCGCGCGCCGGCGGCGACGAACGGCTCGCCCGCGAGCTGGAAGACGACTACGGCTACGACGCGGTGGACACCTGCGCCGTGGACGGCATGTGCGCCACCGCGTGCCCGGTCCTGATCAACACCGGTGACCTGGTGAAACGGCTGCGTGCCGAGCGGAACGGCGGCCTCGCCCAGACCGGCTGGCGGGGCGCCGCCGCCCGCTGGGGCACCGCCACCCGCGGTATGGCCCGCGGTCTGGACCTGGCCGCCGGCCTGCCATCCGCGCTGCCCGAGACGGTCACCCGGGCCGCCCGGGCCGTCCTCGGCGCCGAGCGGGTCCCGCAGTGGCGGCGCGACCTGCCCCGGGGCGGCGACGTCCGGCGCGCCCACCCGGTCACCGACCCGGACGCGGTGTTCGTCCCGTCCTGCCTGGGCACCCTGTTCGCCCCCGCCGAGGGCGGCCCGGGGGTGGCGGCCGCGCTGCTGACCCTCGCCGAGCGCGCCGGGGTCCGTTTGCTCGTCCCCGACGGGATCGCCGGCGTCTGCTGCGGCACGCCCTGGTCCTCCAAGGGCCTCACCGCCGGCTACCAGGCGGTCCGCGACCGGGTGCCGCCCGCGCTGCGGGAGGCCAGCCACGGCGGGACGCTGCCCGTGGTCAGCGACGCCGCGTCCTGCACAGAGGGCTTCGCGAAGCTGGTCGCCGACGGCGGCGACGCCGTCGCGGTGGTCGACGCCGTCGCGTACGCCGCCACCGAGCTGCTGCCCCGGCTGACCGTCCGGCGCCGGCTCGCCTCCCTCGCCCTGCACCCGACATGCTCGTCCACCCGGCTGGGGCTCGACGAGGCGCTGCGGACCGTGGCCCGGGCGGTCGCCGACGAGGTGGGGGTGCCCGACGGCTGGCAGTGCTGCGGCTTCGCCGGCGACCGGGGCCTGCTGCACCCCGAGCTGACCGCCGCCGCCACCCGGGCCGAGGCCGGCGCGGTGTCGGAGCGGCACTTCGACGGGTACGCCGCGGTCAACCGCACCTGCGAGATCGGGATGGCCCGGGCGACCGGTCAGCCGTACCGGCACCTGCTCGAACTCCTCGAGGAGGCGACCCGCTGACGGGCGTCGCCGGTCGGCGGCAGCTCAGAGCGGCCGGGTCAGCTCCGCGATGATCTCGGCCGCCGGGGCGGCCCGGGCGGCCCGCCAGCCGGTGCCGGCCCACAGGTGCAGCCGGTCGGCGTCACCGGCCTCGGCCGCAGCCTTCCCCAGCGGCCGGGTCAGGGGGGGCAGCGCCGGGTAGCCCAGCGGCGCGTCCGCCTCGTACCGGTCGATGAAGTCGTTGCGCAGCCCCCGCGCCGGTCGTCCGGTGAACGCCCGGGTGACCACCGTCCGGTCCCGCCGGGGGTCGGTGAGCGCCTCCCGGTGGGTACGGCACGCGCCGCTCTCGTCGGCCCGTAGCAGCAGCGTGCCGACCAGCACGGCGGTGGCGCCCGCGGTGAGTGCCGCTCGGACGTCCTCGCCACCGCCCACGCCGCCCGCGGCGAGGACGGGCAGCCCGGTGCGGGCGCCGACCAGGCCGACCAGCTCGGCCAGCGGCCGCACCGGCGGCGGGGAGGCCGGGGTGAAGGTGCCGTAGTGGCCGCCGGCGTGTCCGCTCTGGGCGACCAGCCCGTCCACCCCGAGGTCCGCCGCGGCGGCGGCCTCCGCCGGATCGGTGACCGTCACCAGCACCCGGCTCCCGGCCAGCCGCAGGTCGCGGACCACGGCTGCGGACGGCAGCCCGAAGGTGAAGCTGACCACCGGCACCGGATCGCGGACCAGCAGCGCGATCTTCTCCGCCCAGTGGTCGTCGTCCTCGGTCCGCGGGGCCGCCGCCAGGTCCAGCCCGTACGGCCGGCCCTCTTGGGCGATGCGGGCGGCGTAGCGGCGGAACTCCGCGTCGTCGACCGGCACCGGGGCCGGCGCGAACACATTGACGCCGAACGGCAGGCCGGTGGCCCGCGCCGCGGCGATCTCGTCCGCCGTCACCTGGGGCGGTTGGTAGCCGGCCGCCAGGAAGGCGAACGCACCGCACGACCCCACCGCCGCGACCAGCCGGCTGGTGGTGGGTCCGCCCGCCATCGGCGCCGCGACCACCGGCACGTCCACCCCGAGCAGTGCTATCCGTTCCCGGTCCACCCACCCAGTCTGCCCTGCTGGCCGGCGGGCAGGGGTACCGCCGGCACGTGGACGACGCTGTAGGCAGATCCGGCCCGGCCGGCTGATACCCGGCGTCGACCGATGCCGCCGGTCTATGTTGCAGGGGACGGCCGACACGCCGCGGCAGCTGCCGGGCGGCGGCCAGGGCAGCCGGGGCATCGGGTCGGGTACCGGGGCCGCGACGCGGAGGTGAGGCACGGATGTCCACAGCAACGCCGCCGGCGCGACCGCTCACCGGGCGGGTCGCCGTGGTGACGGGCGCGGCGCGGGGCGTCGGCCGGGCCGCAGCCGTCGCCCTGGCGCAGGCCGGGGCCGACGTGGTCGGCATCGATGTCGCCGGCCCGGTCAGCTCCATCCTCGACTACCCGCCCGCCACGGCGGAGGACCTCGCCGAGACCGGCCGGCGGGTGACCGGTGCCGGCGCCCGGTGGCGGGAACACGTCGTCGACCAGCGGGACATCTCCGCCGTCCGGGCGGCGGCGGCCGCCGCCGAGCAGGCCTGGGGCGGCGTGGACGTCGTCTTCGCCAACGCCGGCATCCAGGCGTTCCGGCCGCTGCTGGAGATGGCCGACGCCGACTGGCACGACCAGATCGACGTGAACCTGACCGGCACGGCGAACGTGCTGCGCGCGTTCGCCCCGCTGCTGGTCCGGCGCGGAGGAGGCCGGATCATCCTCACGTCCTCCACCCAGGGGCAGCACGGCACGAAGAACGGCGCGGCATACTCCGCGTCGAAGTGGGGGATCATCGGGCTGATGAAGTCCGCCGCGCTGGAACTGGGCGGACACGGGATCACGGTGAACGCGGTGATCCCCGGCCTCGTCGACACCGTGCTGACCCGGCACGAGGACCGGTACGCCCAGGCGATCACCGAGGGCGGGCGGACGCCCTCCGGCGACGTCGGCGAGGACGAGGGGACCGCGATCGACCTGCTCCGCGCGAAGACGCCGCTCGGCGTCCCGTGGGTGCAGCCGTCGGAGGTGGCGCCGCTGGTGGTGTTCCTCGCCTCGGACCAGGCCCGGATGGTCAGCGGCACCTCGTTCGCCGCGACCGGCGGCGACAGCGCCCACGTGACCGCCTGACCGGCGGGTCAGCCGGCCTGGGTGGCGAGGGCCGGTTGATGTGCCGCCGCCGGGGCGGGCGCTTCCGCCCGCCCCGGCGTCATGAGCGCTGCGTCACCGTTTCGCCTGCTGCTTCGCCATCTGCTTCGCCATCTGCGGATCCTCGCCCTTGCCGACCTGGTTGAGTGCCTTGCGCAACTCGCCCTCGGTCATCTTGGAGTTGCCCTCGATGCCCTTGTCGTGGGCCTGCTGACGCAGCTCGTGAAGTTGCTCCCGACCTGACATGGTCACCTCCGTGGTACTCGATCCGGAGCCCCACGCTTACCCGCCACAGCGGCGAACCAACGCGGCGGAGCCGGCCGGGTCACCCGGCGGCGACCGAGGCCAGGTAGCGGTCGGCGGCCTCCGGGGTCATGAACCAGTCAAAGAAGTCGTTCGGGTCGCTGAAGCCGTTGGCGAACCGGCGGGCGATCGCCGGATTGCCGGCGGCGGCCCCCAGGATCTGCTGCACGTGCGGCGGCAGCGGCTGCAACATCGCGTTGGTCCAGCCGGTGACCGCCTGGCCGACCCCGGCCCAGAACCGCTCGAAGGTCTGCGCCATCCACTCCCGGTCGAACGGCTGGTCGTCGCGCTCCAGAATGGATCCCAGGTATGAGTGGGCGCACTTCGCGGCGGTGTTGCTGCCCTGGCCGGTGATCGGGTCGTTGGCCACCACCACGTCCGCCATGCCCAGCACCACACCGCCCGAGGGAAGTTCCGCGACCGGGCGGCGCACGGTCGGGGTGTACCGGCCGGACAGGGTGGCCCGCCCGTCGGTCAGCTCGACGTCGAGGCACCGCTCGTAGATCCACGGCGTGTAGCGACGCGCCAGGTCGAGGGTCAGCTTGAGGTGCTCGGCGGGGTCCCGCCGCTCGGTCCACAGGTCCAGCGGCCCGTCGGGCACCGCCTCCCAGAACAGGATCTCGCACGGTCCGGAGCGGGTGAGGGCGGGAATGACGAACAGTTCGCCCAGGCCCGGCACGGCGTTGAAGCTGACGTGCGGCGCCGGCCACAGCGGGTCCGGGGTCATCCCGTGCACGTAGGCGACGGCCAGCCCCCGCTGCGGGGCGCGGTACACCGACCGCTGCGGGTCCCGGTCGAAGCACCCCACCAGGTCGCCCTTACCGGCGGCGACGACGGTCAGGTCGTACCGGCCGAGCCGGGTCAGCCCGTCCAGGTCGGCGGTGGTCACCCCCTGGTAGTGCACCGTCCCGCCCCGCTGCTCGAACAGCTCCAGCCAGCTGGCCATCTTCAACCGCTGGTCGGTGCTCTGCGCCGGCTCGTCCAGCGGACAGGGGATCCGCAGCGCCCGCTCACCGGGCGGGGCGGACAACGACACGTGCAGGCCGTCGATCCGGGGCGCCTGCTCCTGCCACAGGTCCAGTCCGTACCGGCGCTCGGTCCGCAGCGCGGCGCCGAACATCGCCTGGGTGCTCATCACCCAGCCCTGGCGGATCTCGTCCGGCGTGCGGGCCGACATGACGGTGACGTCATAGCCCTCGGCGAGCAGGCTCAGGCCGAGCTGCAGCCCGGACTGCCCGGCCCCGACGATAAGGATCTTGCGCATGGGTTCCTCCAGGTTGGGCTATCGGGCCGCGAGCGCGCCCGCGGCGGGTCGGGTGGTGCGGGCCATGGTGTGATCCACGACCGCCAGCAGCGCCCGGGCCACCGAGGACGGGTCGCGGGCGTCGCAGGCGATCAGCGGTACGCCGGCGGGCAGCGCGAGCGCGTCGCGGACGTCCTCCAGCGGGTGGTGCAGCACCCCGTCGAACAGGTTCACGCAGACCACGAATGGCAGGTCGCTGTCCTGCTCGAAGTAGTTGACCGCCGGGAACGACGCCGCCAGGTTCCGGGTGTCGGCGAGCACCAGCGCGCCGACCGCCCCCCGACACAGGTCGTCCCACATCGGCCAGAAACGCGGCTGGCCGGGCGTGCCGAACAGGTACAGCACCAGGTCCGCGCCGATGGTCAACCGGCCGAAGTCCATCGCCACGGTCGTGGTGGTCTTGTCGATGCCCGGGTCGAGCCGGTCGACCGGCTCGCTGGCCGCCGTCATCCAGGCCTCGGTGTTGATCGGCGGGATCTCCGAGATGGACCGGACGCAGGTCGTCTTGCCGACGCCGAAGCCACCGGCGATGACGATCTTCGCCGACGTCAGCAGGGGATTGTCAGGCAAGTCGGCGGAGGCCATCGCGCAGTCTCTCCAGGAGGCGGAAGTCGAGGGTGGGGGTGTCGGCGTGGATCTGCAGTCGGTCGGTGGCGGCGAGGTCGTCGACGACCACCCGGGTCACCCCGAGCGACATCCCGCACACCGCGGACAGTTCGGCCACCGACCGGGCGCGGCGGGCGTGCTCGTACAGGGACCGGGCCTCCGGCAGCAGACCCGAGGCGAAGGCGGCGTCGTAGTACGGCACCGACACCAGGGTGTGCACCAGCAGTGGTTGGCGGGTGCGGGTGCGACCGGAGGTCAGCACGTATGGCCGCACCTTCCAGTACGTCATCGGCATGGTCAGCCTCCTCGGCTCCGTCGGGTCAGCGCGGCTGGCTGGCGGTCATTCGATGCAGCTCGTGCCGGACCTGCGGAGTCAGGGCGTGCCACACCGCGCCGACGAACTGGGTCATCCGGTAGGAGACGACCCGCAGGTCGCAACCGGGTGCGGCGGCGACCGCCAGGCCCGCCGACTCGCCGACCCGCATGAAGAGCAGGTGCCCGCGGGGCAGCCGGACGGTCAGGTACTCGGAGGCGCCGAGGTCCAGCAGCGAGGCGCTGCGGTCGGCCATGCTCAGCAGGCCGGCGGTCAGCGCGGCGAGCTGGTCGCCGAGGTCCCGGGTGACGTCCCGGGAGGCGGCGAGCTGGAGGCCGTCCAGCGACACGATGAGGGCGTGCGTGACACCCGGTACGTCGTCGGCGAACTGGCGGACCAGCCAGGCGCAGTCCGGCAGCCCGTGCGCCGGGGCGGCCGCGCCGTTGCCGTTGCCGGGGAAACCGTGGGTCATCGCAGCTGTCCTTCGTCGGTGTTCGGGGTTGTCTGGGCCTCGTCGACACCGGCGGCGAAGGCCGCCGTCTCGTCCGGCCAGGCCTCAGGAGGTGATCCGGCCTCGGGCGGCCCGGGCCGGTGCGGGGCCGCGGTGCCGGGCCGGTGCGCCGTGGCGGTGGGGTTCTCGACGCGCACGCTCTCGGCGACCCGGCGGGGCAGCCCGCCCCCCGTCGTCGGTCGGGTCTCGTCCGGCCGGTCGGTGGGCTGGCCGCCGATGGTGGCGAGGCGGACGGTGGGCGCGTGCGTGCTCTCCTGGGCCGGGGTCATCTGCGTACTCCATTGGTGGACCCGGCCCCCTTCGGCCGGCGGCGGGGGCGGCCAGGCCGCCGGTGGCGCGGACCCGGCCGGTCCGGTGACGTCCGGCCCCGCCGCGGCGGTGTTCTCGCAGAGCAGCGCGCCGGGGACGAGGACCGTCGCGGTCGTCCCGCCCGAGGGCCGGTTGGTGAGGGTGACCCGTAGGTGGTGGGCGACGGCCAGGTGGGCCACGACGGCGAGGCCCAGGTGGGCCGCGGGGTCCAGGGTGACCGGCGTGAGCGGGCGGCCGGCGAGCAGGGCGTTGAGGGTGGGCAGCTGGTCGGGGTGGATGCCGACGCCGGCGTCCTCGACCCGCAACAGGACGCTGCCGTCCTCGGTGATGTACGCCGACACGATCACCGACGAGGTGGGCGGGGAGAAGCGGGTGGCGTTGTCCAGCAGTTCGGTCAGCACCCGGATCACGTCGTCGGCGGCGAACTCGACCACCGCCAGGTCCACGACATGCCCCACCCGGATGCGCGGGTAGTACTCCACCGCCGAGGCGGCGGCCCGGACGACGTCGACCAGGGTCACGGTCTGCGGGTCGGCGTCCTCGACCCGGCGGCCCAGCAGGACCTGGAGGTTCTCCGCGTGCCGTCGGATGCGGGTGTTCGCGTGGTCGATGCGGTAGAGCCGCTCCAGGCGTTCCGGGTCCTGCTCGTCGGCCTCCACCGCCTCCAGGTGGGAGCCCATCTGGTACGCCGAGGCGAGGATCCGCATCGCGAACTGTTCGCAGATCGCCGGCCACGGGCCGGCCGGGGGTTCCTCGGGCGGTGGGGGAGGCGGCGGGGGTGTCTCCTGTGGTGCGACGGCCCACTGGGCGACCGTGGGATCAAGCCAGCGCGCCGCTCGCTGGCGCCAGGTCATGCGACGTCGACCCGCCAACTGAACTGGGGTGATATCGGCGTTTCTCACGAAAATACCGACCTGTCAGTAATCACCGGCTGTGGCATGGTGCAGCAGTCAACCACCGTCTTGTGCCGATAGCAACGGTCAAGGTCAACTTAGGATAGTTTTCACACCCGTCCCGGCACCGTCGCGTGCGGTCCGCGCCCACCCGTCGCCTGGCTCTCACGGATGCTTCATCGGCCTGGGCCGCCGAAACGCAACAGTCGGACGCGTCCGGGACCGGCGGCGCCCCGGGATCCGCCCGGCGGGCCCGGATGTGACGTCGGCCGCCCGAGCCCGGCGCGGTGGCCGCGCCTCAGCCCGGGTCGGGCAGGTCGAGTTGCACGGTGGCGATCTCCCACGCCCGTAGCGGCAGCCGGACCAGGTTGTCGGCGTCGACCGGCAACGGCTCGCCCGCCCGGCCGACCAGGTCGGCCCGCCACGCGCCGCGTACACCGCGGCCGGCCCCGATGACGGCCCTGGTGTCCCGCGCGGCCACCATCCGCAACTCGACCCGGCCGTCCCGGTCCCGGACGCTGGTCAGCAAAACGCCGTCCCCGTCGACCGTCAGGCCGGTCACCGGCGCCGGCAGCCCGCCGGAGGGCTCGCCGGCGCCCGGAAAGTCCAACAGCTCGTGCCGGTACGCCTCGGCCGCCGCCAGCACCCCGGCGGAGTCCCAGTCGCCCCGGAACGGCAGCACCGCCAAGTCGACGCTGCGCTCGCCCCGACACTGGGCCAGCGGCGTGGGAAGCTGCGGGCCGGCGGGTTCGTCCCGCAGGGCGTGCCGGTTGCGGGACAGCATCCCGATCGCCCGCAGGACGGTGACGGCGAGTTCCCGGCCGGAGTCGGTCAGCTCGTACTCGGTCGGCTGGGTCAGCAGGACGGCGAGCGACCCCTCGGCGCCCCCGGCGGCGACGAACCCGGAGGCGGGGAACGTCGGCAGCGGCACCTCACCGCCGCCGCCCTCGGCGGTCAACCCGCGTTCGACGACCGCGAACTGGCCCTCCGCGTAGGACGAGCGGGCCGGTGCCGGCAGTGGCAGGTGCAGGCGGACCCGGTGGTCGTCGCAGCGGTTGTCGAAGCTCAGCCGCAGCCGGGCGAAGGGCTCACCGGCCCGCAGCTCCACCCGGGTGGTCACGGTGACCGCCTCCCGGTCGACCCGGCGCGAGCCCGCGTCCACGTCGGCGCCGACCGGCCAGCGGTACTCGCGGACCACGTCGAGGACGGCGACCACCGGGCCGTCGTGCACCACGACGGTCCGCACCGCGCGCGGCTTGTCGACCAGCTCGTCCGCGGCCGGCGGGGCGTAGTTGTAGCTGTCGCCCACGTCGCCGCCGTCGACGAGCCGCGCCAAGCCGTCCACGCTCAGGCCGTCCGGTGTGGACAGCCGCAGCGTGCCGTCCTCGGCCACCTCGACGCGGAGCAGGCCGTTGTCGACGGCCCGGTCGACGACCGTCACCGACGGCGTTCCGGCCTCCGCCGGTCCAGGCGCGGCGCCGCTCGCCCGCGCCGTCGGGCCGTCCGCGGGCAGCGCCACCGGGCGGACCGCGGCGAGACCGAGCGCCGGCACCTCGACCAGCGCGGCGACGGTCAGCCGCGGGGCGGCGACGATCCGCACCCGCCACCGGTCCGGGCCGCCCTCGGCGGCGAGCGCCAGCCGTACGTCCTCGACGTCGAAGGTCGGGTCGCCGTGCCGGGCCACCTCGAAGGTGAGGGTGGCGTCGTCGGGCGACACCGACCAGGCGGTGATCTCCTGCCCGTACAGCTCGCGCCCGTGCACCCGGGTGAGCACCGCCGGCAGGTCGGCCGCCGGCACCAGGTCGTCGGCGAGCAGCGTCCGAGCCCGGTCGAGGACCTGGGCGGGCGCGACCCGGCCGTCGGCGCCGACCAGCCCGACCGGCCCGTCCGCGGGCGCCTCGACCTCCAGGCGGACCAGGGCGGTCCGGGCCGCCGGGGTCGGGTTGAACAGCAGGTGCCCGTCGCGCGGCACCGCGCCGGCCAGCCGCGCCCCCACCAGGTCGCAGACCGCCCGGCCGAGCTGGTCCGCCTCGGCCAGCCGGGCGGCCACCTGCTCGGCGGTCTCGTCGCAGCCGCACCCGGTCACCGAGTCGTGGCAGCTCGCGTCGATCAGGCGGGTCCAGGCCATGTCGAGGAACCGCTGCACCGACGGGTCGTGGAAGAGCGCGGCCAGGGGTTCGGCGTACCGCTCGACCCGCCGCTCCGCGCGGCCCATCGCCTGCTTCAGGTGGGCGCGTACGGAGATCACGCCGGGCAGGATGTTCGCCCGGGCGTGTGAGCGCAGCTCCCCGGTGACGGTGGGCAGGCCGTCCACCGTGGTCGGTTGGGTGGCGAAGTACTCCGCGAGGGTGCCGAGCCGCAGGTGCACCCCGTCGACGCCGGCGGCGGCGAGGAGGTCCGGGGCGTCCGGCGCGGGCGCGGCGTGGTCGGCGCCGTACATCGCCAGGATCGGGGTGTCGTCGCCGTCGGGCCGCCAGCCGCGCAGTCGCTCGGCCAGGTCGGTCGCCCGGCGGGTGACCAGGCGCGGGTCGTCCATCAGCCCGGCGGCGTTGCCGTACCCGCCGGGCAGGTACTCCGTGCGGACCGTGGTGCCGTCCGGCGCCCGCCAGGCGAACGCGTGGGACCGGACCCGGTCCGGTACGCCCCGGAACACGCAGGCGTGGGCCAGCCCGGCCCCGGCCAGCAGCTGCGGCATCTGCGCGATGTGGCCGAACATGTCCGGCAGGTAGCCGACCGGCATCGCCCCGCCCAGCGCCGCGCTGCGGGCCAGCCCGCGTTCCAGGTTGCGGACGATGTTCTCCCCGGAGCAGAGGAACTCGTCGAGCAGGATCTGCCACGGCCCGACGGCCAGCCGCCCGGCCCGCACCAGCGCGACCACCTGCTCCCGGCGCTCCGGCCGGACCTCCAGGTAGTCGTCGACCGCGGCGAGCTGCCCGTCCAGGGTGAACCGCTGGCGTTCGTCCTGCGCCATCCGGTCGAACACCTCGTCGAGCAGGGCCACCAGCCGCAGCCGGAACCGTTGGAACGGCTCGTACCACTCGCGGTCCCAGTGGGTGTGCGGCACCACGATGATCTCGGTCGGTCGGTCCATCAGCTCGCCGCCTCTCCGCCGATCGCCGCCCCGGTCAGCTCCCCGTAGCGGCGTACCACCTGTTGGCTGGTCCGTAGGTCGGCCGCGCCCTCGGCGATGCCGGTCAGCGGGGGCGCGCCCGCGGTCACCATCGCGTGGAAGGCGACCAGCTCCTGCTCGAAGGCCTCGGTCACGGACCGGAACACCGTCCGCCGTTCGCCGCCGCCGTGCCGGTCCACCGCGGTCAGCGTGGTCGGCGCGTTGAGCAGGTACGGCGACGGGAAGACCAGCTCCAGCGCACCCCGGGCGTGGTGCAGCGTCACGGTTTCCCGGTAGGCCGGGCAGTCCGGCAGGTTGAGCCACCGGATGCCGTACCGGCCGCCGGCGGGCAGCCGGCCGGAGATCTCCACCGACGGCTCGGCCGGCCCGTCGGGCGCCAGCGGCCAGGTCACGACGTGGTCGACCGTGGCCGGCGCGCCGGTGAACAGCCGCAGCAGCGACAGGTCGTGCGAGACGCTGTTGATCAGGATCTGGTAGAGCGTGCGCGCCCCGGCGTCCCCGCCGACCGCCGCGTCGAGCAGCCGCTCGTCGGCCTCCCGCAGCCGGGCCAGCTCCGCGGCGGGCACGTCCCGCGGCGCGGGTGGCAGGTGGGCGAACGCGAGCTGCCGGTCCCCGGCGGCGTGCAGGACGGTCACCTCGACCGCGTGCACCGCCGCCGGGCCGCCGATCTCGTCGAGCAGCCGGGCGGCCTCGACCACCGCCGGGTCGTACTGCTTCATGTAGCCGACCATCAGCGCCGCGCCGGAGCCGGCCAGCCGGTCGGCCTCGGCGACGGTGTAGGCGAGCGGCTTCTCGCAGAGCACCGGCAGGCCCCGGCCCAGCGCCGCGGCGGCGAGTGCGCCGTGCGAGCCGGAGGTCGCCAGCAGCACCGCGTCGGAGCCGCCACCGGCCAGCATGGTCGCCGCGTCCGCGTACCGCCGGGCCGGCTCGACCCCGTAGCGGTCGCCGAGCTCCGCCAGCCGGGACGGGGACAGGTCGCTGAGCGCGACGATGTCGAACAGGTCGGCCCGTCGCCGCAGCAGCGGCAGGTGCACCGTACGGGCGATGACGCCCAGCCCGGCCACCGCGATCCTCACCCGCTTGCCCGCCTCGGTCATCGCAGCGCCTGCGCCAGCCACCGCCGGCTGCCGTGCTGGTCGGCGCGGATCCGGTCCAGGTCCCGGCCCTGTGCCGGCGCGTCCTGCTCGATCACCAGCCAGCCGGCGTAGCCGATCTCGTCGAGGCCGCGCAGCACCCCGGCGAGGTCGACGTCGCCGCTGCCCAGGGCGCAGAAGCCGCCGGCGGCGACCACCTCGGCCAGGCCGCCCCCGGCGTCGCGGACCCGCCGGTGCGCGGCCAGGTCGCCGTCCTTCAGGTGCACCTGGCCGATCCGGCCGGACCACTTGTGGACGGCCGCGACCGGGTCGCCGCCGGCCAGCAGCAGGTGCCCGGTGTCCAGGCAGACCGCGACGTCGGTCAGTTCCAGCAGCCGGTCGGCCTCCGCCTCGGTCTCCACGTCGGTGCCCAGGTGGTAGTGGAACACCGGTTCCAGGCCGTGGTCCCGGCAGCGGTCGACGGCCCGCTGCACCCGGGCGGCGAAGTCCGGCCAGGCGCTGGCCGGCAGCGCGGAGGCCAGGTCCGGTGGGGTGCCGGGGCGGGCCATCCGGGCCGGGTTGCCGGGGCAGGCGAGGGTGGGCCGGGGCGCGAAGCGGGGATCGTCGACCGGCGCGGCGGTGAACACCGCCAACGCCGCGTCGAGCTGGGCGAGGTCGTCGGCGAACCCGTCCGGATCGGCGAAGCGCAGGTCGACCCAGCCGCCGGCGAGCCCGATCCCGGCCCCGGTGAGCCGCCGGGCCAGCGCCTCGCCGGTCCCGAGATAGCCGATCGGCCCGGAGTCCACGCCGGTGTAGCCGTCCGCGGCCAGCGCCGCGAGCAGCTCGTCCGGACCGACGAACGGGTCGGTCGCCTGGTAGATGCCGTAGTTGACCGGGGCTCCGGCCACTCTGGTGCGTTCGGTCAGCGGCACAGTGCGATCACCTCCATGCGGTGGGACTCCAGGACGTGCAGACCGTCGGCGGCCGGCAGCAGGCACCGGTCCCCGCGGACCACCCGGTGGCGGCCGTCCGGGTAGCCGAGCAGCGCGCCGTCCGCGTCGAGCGCCAGCAGTTCGTCGCCGAGCCGCAGCAGCAGGGGCGCGTCGGGGCCGGCGGAGACGGCCGTACGGCCGGCGGCCAGCGCGTCGCGGACCGCCGCCTCGTCGGTCGGGTCGCCGTCGACGAGCACCCAGGTGGTCGGCGCTCCGGGCGGCGCGTCCGCGCCGGGCCGGTGGAAGTCGCTGCCGCCGACGGGTACGACGTCCGGCCGCCACGCCTGCGCCCACGCCAGCGGAGCTCCCCAGGTGCGGTCCCACCAGCCGGAGTGCCACACCTCCACCAGCCGGGTGCGGGTGGTCACCGGCTGCCGCCAGGCGCAGTCCCCGCCCAGGGGATGGTTGACCGACAGCAGCCCGCCCGCCCGCTCCGCCGCGGCGAGCCAGTGGTCGGCGGGTTCCCGGAAGTCGATCCAGCCCACCGGGCCGAACACGTTGGCGTGCCCCCGGTCGGTGGTCACCTCCTGCCCGGGCACCAGGGTGATGCCGTACCGGCGGGCCGACCCGGGCAGCCAGGGATGGTGGCTGACCGTGTTGTGGTCGGTGACGGCGAGGAAGTCCAGGCCCCGGGAGACGGCGAGCGCGGCCAGCTCGTCGATGGTCTGCGCGCCGTCGCTGTGCACGGTGTGGGCGTGGAGGTCCCCGGCGAGCCAGCGCCGGCCGTCGACGTCCGGCACCGCCGGTCGGGGCGGGCGGTCCGGCCGGGGCGGCGCGACGGGCGTGGGTCCGGGTACCGGTGAGGTGGCGCTGGTGGTGGCGGTGACCTCGAATTCGAGGCCGTCAGGCGGGATCCGGTGCAGCCGGAGCAGCACCTGCCACTCGCCGGGCTCCAGCTCGCCGGGCAGGTACCCGGGGGTGGCCCGGTCGGCGGCGATGGTGAAGCCGTCCCGGGCCCCGCCCGACCAGCCGCGGAAGCCGGCCGGCCCGACGCAGCCGAGGTCCAGCACGCCGGCCGCGCGCGGGTAGTCCAGTCGTACGGTGAGCGCGGCGGTGCCCGGCGCGACGGTCACCGGCAGGGCCCGCAGCACGTCCTCCGCGCGGTCCCGCAGCGTCCACCTGCCCCGGTGCGTGACCATGGCTCAGGCGTCCGCCCCGACCCCGGTACGCGGCGCCGGCAGCGGTGGTGCCGTCGCGCCGCCGACCAGTTCGCCGTCGCGGTAGACCAGTGAGCGGCCGGGCCGGGGCACCACCCAGCCGGTGTCGCCGGGCTCCGGTTCCCGCCCCTCGGGCCCGACGACCTGCACGCTGGTCGTCGTGTCGTCCTCGGCGGGCACGTCCAGCGACACCAGGGAGAAGCTGCCGAGGTTCTCCACCACGACGACCTGGCCGGTGAGCGCGCCGGGGACCGGGTCGGGGGAGTGGTCGAGATATTCGGGGCGGATCCCGTAGACCACGGTCTCCCCGTCGGTCAGCGCGCCGCGGGCGTCCTCGGGCGCCGGCAGCCGTACCCCGGCGACGGCGAGTTCGTCGCCGTGCACGCGGGCCGGGACCAGGTTCATCGGGGTCGAGCCGATGAACCCGGCGACGAAGGTGTTGGCCGGGCGGCGGAACACCTCGGTGGGGGTGCCGACCTGCCGGATCCGGCCGCCCTCCATCACCGCGATCCGGTCGGCCAGGGCCAGCGCCTCGGCCTGGTCGTGGGTGACGAAGACGGTGGTGACGCCGAGCTCGCGTTGCAGCCGCTTGAGGAAGGTCCGCGCCTCCAGCCGCAGCCGGGCGTCCAGGTTGGACAGCGGCTCGTCGAGCAGGAAGACCTGCGGGTGGCAGGCCATCGCCCGGGCCAGCGCGACCCGCTGCTGCTGGCCGCCGGAGAGCTGCCCGGGCCTGCGGTCCAGCAGCGCCGACAGGCCCAGCTCGTCGGCGGTGGCCGCGGCCTTGTCCTGCCGGGCCGCCTTGCCGACCTTCTTGATCCGCAGCGGGTACGCGATGTTGTCCCGCACGGTCATGTGCGGGAAGAGCGCGTAGTCCTGGAAGACCATCGCCACGTCCCGCTGGCCGGGCGGCAGGTTCGTCACGGCGCGGTCGCCGATGCGTACGCTGCCGCCGGAGGCGAGTTCCAGCCCGGCGATGGTGCGCAGCAGCGTGGTCTTGCCGCAGCCGGAGGGACCGAGCAGGGCGAAGAACTCGCCGTCGGCGATCTCCAGGTCGAGGGCGTCCAGGGCGCGTACCCCGTTGGGGTAGACCTTGGTCAGCTCGCGCAGGGTGATGGCGGACATCAGCGCTTGATCCCTCCATGGAAGCGGAATCCGTACCTGCTGCTGACGAAGACGAACATCAGCGCCACCGGCAGCGAGTAGAGCAGTGAGAAGGTGGAGAGCAGCCGCAGGTCGGCCTGGCCGCCCTCGGTGTAGAGGGTGTACATGATCACCGCGGCGGGCGCCTTGTCCGGACCGCGCAGCAGCAGGAACGGCACCAGGAAGTTGCCCCACACGTTCGCCACCGCCCACACCCCGACGGTGGCCAGCCCGGGCCGGACGACCGGCACCACGATGTGCCGCATGATCTGCAGTGGGCTGGCGCCGAACACCCGCGCGGACTCCTCGTACGACGTGGGTGTGGCGTCCATGAAGTCCTTGAGGATGAAGATCGCCGCCGGCAGCAGGCCGCCGGTGAGGATCAGGATGACCCCGAGTCGGGAGTCGATCAGGTGGAGCCGGAAGGCCAGCTCGAACAGCGGCACCATGGTGGCCGTGCCGGTCACGATCGACGAGAGCAGCAGCAGCCCGTACAGCAGCGCGTCACGCCCCGGTACCCGGACCCGGCTCAGCGCGTACGCGGCGAGGGCGGCGAACGTCACCACCAGGACGGCGGTGCCGCCGGCCAGCCATACGGAGTTGACCAGTGAGGTCAAGGCGTACGGGTTGTCCAGCAGGGCGCGGAAGTTGTCGAGGGTGAAGTCCGGCAGCGAGGTGCCGATCGTCGGGGTGTCGTCGAACGGCGCGGTGGCCAGCCAGAGCAGCGGCAGGGCGAAGAAGGCGAGCACCAGGCAGAGGAAGACGTAGCGGCCGGTCCGGGCCAGTAGATGGCGTACGGCGAGCCTCGACGTGTCGTCGGTCCGGGTGCCGTCCGCCGTCGTGGTCACGGTGCTCATGCCCGCTCCTTCCGCCGGCCCAGCATCCGCAGGTAGATCAGCGCGATGACCAGGTTGATCAGCAGCATGATGAACGAGATGGCCGCGCCGAAGCCCAGCTCGCCGCCGGAGAGCGCGACCTTGTAGACGTAGACCGCCAGGATCTCGGAACGCTGCTCCGGACCACCGGCGGTGATCAGGAACGGCGTGAAGTCGTTGAACGTCCAGAGGCTGATCAGCAGCAGGTTGGTCAGCACGTGGCCGCGGATGCGGGGGAACACCACGTCGCGCAGCTGCTGCCAGGTGGACGCGCCGGCCAGCCGGGCGGTCTCCAGGTGCGACCGGGGCACGTTCTCCAGCGCGGCGGCGTAGAGCATCATCGAGAACGCGGTGCCCCGCCAGGTGTTGAAGATGATGATCGACAGCATCGGGTGGTCGAGCAGCCAGGCCATGCCGGGCGTGCCGAGCAGGGCGTTGAGCGTGCCGGCGTCCCGGTCGAGCAGGGCGATCCAGAGGAAGGCGACGACCGAGCTGGGCAGGATCCAGGACAGCAGGATGAACGCCTCGACCACCCGGCGCAGCGGCCCCCGCCGGTCGCGCAGCGCGAAGGCGATGGCGAAGCCGAGGCCGGCCTGGCCGATCACCGCCGAGCCGAGCACGAACTGCAGGGTGAGCAGCAGCGAGCTGAGGAACCGCTCGTCGCCGAGGGCGTTGGTGTAGTTGTCCAGTCCGACGATCTCCGGGTGGGCCGCGGCCAGGCCGGTGAGCCGGTAGTTGGTGACGCCCAGGTAGATGGTCCAGGCGGCCGGCACCACGAGGAAGAGCAGGATCAGCACCATGCTCGGGACGAGGAACCCGGCGGCGCGGGCCCGGCCCAGCCCGGCGGCGTCGGGGGCGGGGGAGGCGCCCGGAACCGGGCGCGCTCCCCCGACCGTCTCGTCAGGACGAGACGTTACCTGGACCACCGACGATCCCTTCGACCTTCTTCTGGTACGCCGCGGCGGCCTCGTCGGCGCTCTTGCCCGACGCCGCGGCGGCGGTCGCCTCCTGCAGCGCCACCGACACCTGCGGGTAGACCGCCAGCGGCGGCCGGTACGCGGTCAGTGGCAGCACCTTCTCGGCCACGAAGTTGAGCATCGGGTCGCCCGCGAGCACCTCCTTGTTGACGTCCGTCCGTGAGGTGATCCGCGCGGCGCCGGCGAGCTGGGCCTTGGTGGCCTCCGCCGAGTGCATGAACGCGAGCAGCTCGAACGCCTGGGAGGGGTACTTCGAGTTGGGGTTCAGCATGTCGACGCCGCCGCCGGACATGCTCACGAAGTCCTGCCCCCGGATGCCGGCGCCGGGCTGCTTGGCCGGGATCATCGCGTACCCGACAGTGCTGTCCCGGTCGGGCATCTTCGCGGTGCCGTCCTTCGGGTTGATGACGCTGCGCCAGAAGTAGTCGCCTTCGCCGAGAATGCCGATCTTGCCGGCGGCGAACTCCTCGAAGGACTTGTCCCGACCCTTGGCCTCCTGCTGGAGCTTCGGGTCGCCGAGGCCACCGCCGTAGATCTTGGTGTAGAGGTCGAGCATGTCCTTGACCGGCTGGTTCGCGCCGGCCCACTTGCCGTCCTTCCAGATCTCCCCGCCGGCGCCGACCAGCAGCGGCAGCGCGCCCTGCATGGTGGTCGCCTCGCCCATCGCCGTGCCGGCGTTGAGCTGGATCGGGGTCAACCCGGGCAGCGCCTTGAGCTTGGTGCCGGCGTCGAGGATCTCCTGCCAGCTCTTCGGTTGCCAGTCGGCGGGCAGGCCGGCCTGGGCGAAGAGCTTCTTGTTGTAGTAGAGGACCCGACCGTCGGTGCCCTGCGGGATGCCGTACCGCTTGTCGTCGAACGTGCCGAGGCCCTGCACGCTCTCCGGGATCTGCGACCAGCCGTCCCACTTGTCGGACTGGTCACCGGCCACCTCGGACAGTGGCTTGAGGTAGCCGGCCTGGGCGAACTCGCCGACCCAGATGCCGTCGATCGACACCACGTCGGCGCCGCCCTTGGAGCGTAGGTCCAGGGCCAGCTTGGTCTTGTACTGCTCGTCGTCGACGCCGCTGGGCACGAACGACACCTTGGCGGTGACGCCCTTCGCCTTCTGGGCCTCGACGAACCGGGGGATGACCCACTTCTCGATCCACTCGGCGCCGGTGGCGTTCTTGCCGCCGGCGATGGCGTTGGCGGCGATGGTGAGGGTGATGTTCTTGGCGTCCTTGCCGGCGGGCTTCGAGTCGCCACCGCAGGCCGTGGCGGCGAGGGTGACGGCGGTGAGCGCGGCGAGCACACCCGTGACGCGTCTCGGTGTGACTGACATGGTTTGTTCCCTTCGCAAGGAGTGACTTCGAAGAGACTCGCGGGTCGCCGCCGGCCGAAGATCCATGCCGGCGGTGCTTGTCGGCCACAATGTCATGACAGCCTGACGACGTAAATACCTGTCACTGAAATCAGCGTGAAACAGACGCGTCACCGCTCGGCGACGGTCACCTCCAGCGCGTACCGGGAGGCCCGGTAGATGTGCGCGCCGTGCTCGACGATGCGGCCCTGGTCGTCGTACGCCGTCCGGGTCATGGTCAGCAGCGGGGCGCCGCGCCGCTCGCCGAGCATCTGCGCCTCCGCCGCGGTCGCGGCCCGGGCCCCGATCCGCTGCTGGGCGCCGCGCACCCGCAGGCCGGCCGCGCGCAGGATCGCGTACAGGCCCCGGCTCTGCAGGCCGTCCAGGGTGAGCCGGACCAGGTCGAGGGGGAGCCAGTTCTCCATCACCGCGAGGGGCTCCCCGTCGGCGAAGCGCAACCGGCGCAGGTGCTGCACCTCGCCGCCGGCGGTGACTCCGAGCGCGGCCGCCACCTCCGCCGGGCAGGCCACGGTGGCCAGTTCGAGCACCGAGGTGGACGGTTGCCGCCCAGCCCGGGCGAGGTCGTCGTGCAGGCTGGTCAGCTCGACGGCGCGGCGCACCTGGCCCCGCACCACCTGGGTGCCCACGCCGCGGCGGCGGACGATCAGTCCCTTGTCCACCAGGTGCTGGATGGCCTGCCGGACGGTGGGCCGGGACAGTCCCAGCCGGTCGGCGAGCTGCAGCTCGCTGTCCAGCCGGTCGCCGGGCGCCAGGTCGCCGCGCTGGATCGCGGCGCTGAACTGCTCGGCGACCTGGAAGTAGAGCGGAACCGGGCTGCTCCGGTCGACCACGATCTCGGGGTCGGTCACGGGGACCTCCTCGTCACAAATGCCCAGGGGGTCGGGGGCGCGATGATGGGCGCCACTGTACCGAAGCGGTTACCGAGCGAGCCCGCCGGATGTCAGGACAACACATTGACACAACTCCCGGCCACTGTTACCAATCAGGGACCAGGATCGAGCTGGCGGTCACGCCGTCGCCGGCCCGGACAAAGGACGCCGCATGCTCGATGTGCTCACCATCGGCCGGGTCGGGGTGGACATCTATCCGCTGCAGATCGCCACGCCGCTGGCCGAGGTCGAGACCTTCGGGAGGTTCCTCGGCGGCAGTGCCACCAACGTCGCGGTCGCCGCCGCCCGGTACGGGCTGCGGGCCGGGGTCATCACCCGCACCGGCGCCGACGCGTTCGCCGACTACGTGCACCGGGCGCTGCGGGACTTCGGCGTCGACGACAGCCAGGTACGCCCCGTCGCCGGGCTGCCCACCCCGGTGACCTTCTGCGAGATCTTCCCGCCGGACCACTTCCCGATCTGGTTCTACCGCACGCCCACCGCCCCGGACCTGCAGATCCGTCCCGACGAGCTGGACCTCGCCGCCATCGTGGACGCCCGGGTCTTCTGGGTCACCGGCACCGGACTCTGCCAACGGCCCAGCCGGGACGCGCACACCACCGCGCTGGCCGCCCGCGCCGGCCGCCCGCACACCGTCCTGGACCTCGACTACCGGGCGACGTTCTGGCCCGACCCGGCCGCCGCCACGGCCGCCTACGCCGAGGCGCTGCCCCGGGTCACCGTCGCCGTGGGCAACCTCGACGAGGTCGAGATGGCGGTCGGCGTCCGGGACCCCGAGCGGGCCGCCCGGCTGCTGCTCGACCGCGGGCCGCGGCTCGCCGTGGTCAAGCTCGGCCCGGACGGGGTGCTGGCCAGCACCGCCGAGCAGACGATCCGGGTGCCGCCGGTGCCGGTGGAGGTGGTCAACGGGCTCGGCGCCGGGGACGCCTTCGGCGGCGCGCTCTGCCTGGGCCTGCTGCGGGACTGGCCGCTGGAGCGGACGCTGCGCTTCGCCAACGCCGCGGGCGCGATCGTCGCGTCGCGGCTGGCGTGCTCGTCCGCCATGCCCGACGAGGCCGAGACCGAGGCGCTCGCAGCCCGGGCGGAGCCGGCCCCCGCGACGGAAGGAGACCGTTGAGCACCGAGTACGAGGCGTTGACCCTCACCCGCGCGTACCGGCCGCAGGCGATCGCCGAGGCCGCCGCCGGGCGGACCCGCCGACGCTGGCCGGACCACGGTCGGCCGCTGTTCCTCATCGCCGCCGACCACCCCGCCCGGGGCGCCCTCGGCGTCCGGGACCGGCCGATGGCCATGGCCGGGCGTACCGACCTGCTCGACCGGCTGCGACTCGCGCTGTCCCGGCCCGGGGTCGACGGGGTGCTCGGCACCCCGGACGTCCTGGAGGACCTGCTGCTGCTGGGCGCGCTGGAGGACCGGCTGGCCATCGGCTCGATGAACCGCGGCGGCCTGTTCGGCACCGCGTTCGAGCTGGACGACCGGTTCACCGCGTACGACGCCGACAGCATCGCCGCGATGGGCTACGACGGCGGCAAGATGCTCTGCCGGATCGACCCGGACGACCACGGCACCGCCTCCACACTGCAGGCCTGCGCCCGGGCGGTCAGCGCCCTCGCCGCGCACCGCACGGTGGCGCTGGTGGAGCCGATGTGGGTGGGGCGCACCGACGGGCGGGTCCACGTCGACCTGACCTCCGAGGCGGTGATCAAGAGCGTGAGCGTCGGGCAGGCACTCGGCACGACCTCGGCGTACACCTGGTTGAAGCTGCCGGCGATCGACGAGATGGACCGGGTGATGGCCGCGACCACCCTGCCCGTCCTGCTGCTCGGCGGCGACCCGACGGAGACCCCCGACGTGGTCTACGCCCGCTGGCAGCGGGCGCTGCGCCAACCCGGCGTCCGCGGGCTGGTGGTCGGCCGGGCGCTGCTCTACCCGCCGGGCGACGACGTGGCCGCCGCGGTCGACCTGGCCCACTCACTGCTGCCCGCCAGGCAGGAGGCATGACCGGCGACCTGCATCTGCCCTGGGGTACGACGGCCCGGCCGCCCTGGGCGCTGGAGCTCACCCCCGGACGGGCCGGCTGGACGTACGCGGGCCTGCGGGTGCTCGTCCTGCCCGCCGGCGGCGTGGTCACCTTCGCCACCGGCGACGAGGAGATGCTGGTCCTGCCGCTGGCCGGGGCCGCCACCGTCCACTGTGACGGGCTGAGCCTCAAGCTGACCGGGCGTGCCTCGGTCCTCGCCGCGGTCACCGACTTCGCCTACCTGCCCCGGGACGCGACGGTGACGGTCCGCGGCGAGGGCCGCTTCGCCCTGCCCTCGGCCCGGGCCACCCGCCGGTTGTCGCCGAGCTACGGCGCGGCCCGGGACGTGCCGGTGGAGCTGCGCGGCGCCGGGTCGGCCAGCCGGCAGGTCAACAACTTCTGCGCCCCGGAGACGTTCGACTGCGACCGGCTGGTCGCCGTCGAGGTGCTCACCCCCGGCGGCAACTGGTCGTCCTACCCGCCGCACAAGCACGAGGACGACCGGGTCCACGACGACGGCCGGGTCGAGGCGGCGCTGGAGGAGATCTACTACTTCGAGGTGTCCGGCGCGGCGCCGGGCGACGGCGGCGGCCCGGTCGGTTACCAGCGGGTGTACGGCACCGACCGGCGGCCGGTCGACGTCCTCGCCGAGGTGCGCAGCGGTGACCTGGTGCTCGTCCCGCACGGCTACCACGGCCCGTCGATGGCCCCGCCCGGCTACCCCCTCTACTACCTCAACGTGCTGGCCGGGCCCGGCCCGGACCGCACCATGGCGTGCGTGGACGATCCACGGCACGGCTGGATCCGGGGCAGCTGGGCCGACCAGCCGGTCGACCCGCGGTTGCCGCTGACCGGACCTCCGACGGGAGGCGACTGATGCCCAGGCTCACGGTGGCGCAGGCCCTGGTGGCCTTCCTCGCCCGGCAGTGGTCCGAACGCGACGGTCAGCGACGCCGACTGATCCCGGCCTGCTTCGGCATCTTCGGCCACGGCAACGTCGCCGGGCTCGGCGAGGCGCTGGCCGGCGCCGCCGCCGCGGGCGTCGACCTGCCGTACCGCCTGTGCCGCAACGAGCAGGGGATGGTGCACACGGCCGCGGCGTACGCCCGGATGACCGACCGGCTCAGCACCCTGGCCTGCACCACCTCCATCGGCCCGGGCGCGACCAACCTGGTCACCGGCGCCGCCGGCGCGACGATCAACCGGCTGCCGGTGCTGCTGCTGCCCGGCGACATCTTCGCCACGAGGGCGGCCAACCCGGTGCTGCAGGAGCTGGAGGACGTCCGGTCCCACGACGTCAGCGTCACCGACGCGCTGCGGCCGGTCTCCCGCTACTGGGACCGGATCAACCGGCCCGAGCAGCTTCCGGCGGCGCTGCTGGCCGCCATGCGGGTGCTCACCGACCCGGCGGAGACCGGCGCGGTCACCCTCGCCCTGCCACAGGACGTGCAGGCCGAGGCGTACGACTGGCCGGAGGAGCTGTTCGCCGAGCGCACCTGGCACGTGCCGCGCCCCCGCCCCGACGAGGGGGCCGTCCGGCGGGCCGCCCGGATCGTCACCGCGGCCCACCGGCCGGTGCTGGTGGCCGGTGGCGGCGTCATCTACAGCGGCGCGACGGACGCGTTGCGCCACTTCGCCGAGCGGCACGGCGTGCCGGTGGTGGAGACCCAGGCGGGCAAGGGCGCCCTGCCCCACGACCATCCCCTGGCCGCGGGGGCGGTCGGGGTCACCGGCAGCGCCGCGGCCAACGAGGTCGCCGCGCACGCCGACGTGGTGATCGGCGTCGGCACCAGGTACAGCGACTTCACCACCGCCTCCGGCACCCTCTTCGGCGACGCCCGGTTCGTCAACCTCAACATCACCGGCTTCGACGCCGCCAAGCTGTCGGGCGTGCAGGTCGTCGGGGACGCCCGGGAGAGTCTGACCGCGGTGGGCGCGGTCTGCGCCGACTGGGCCACGCTGCCTGCGTACCGGTCGACGGTCGCGGACCTGGGCGCCCGGTGGGCCGCCGTGGTGGACCGCGCCCGGCAGACCGACCCGCAGGCGCCGCCGACGCAGGCGGCGGTCATCGGCGCGGTCAACGACGCCGCCGGCCCCCGGGACGTCGTGGTCTGCGCGGCCGGGTCGATGCCCGGCGACCTGCACCGGCTGTGGCGCAGCACCGACCCCAAGGCCTACCACGTCGAGTACGGCTACTCCTGCATGGGCTACGAGATCGCCGGCGGGATCGGGGTGAAGCTGGCCGCGCCGGACCGGGAGGTCTTCGTGCTGGTCGGCGACGGTTCCTACCTGATGCTGCCGAGCGAACTGGTCACCGCCGTGGCCGAGGGCGTCAAGCTGGTCGTGGTGCTGGTCGACAACCAGGGTTTCGCCTCGATCGGCCGGCTCTCCGAGAGCGTCGGCGCGCAGCGGCTCGGCACCGCCTACCGGGACCGTGCCGGTGCGCCGCTGCCGGTCGACCTCGCGGCGAACGCGGCGAGCCTGGGCGCGGAGGTGATCCGGGCGACCAGCATGGCCCAGCTGCGGGCCGGACTGGACGCCGCGAAGGCGGCGCACCGCACGACGGTCGTGTACGTGTCGACGGACCCGATGGAGGCCGGGCCGGACGGTGGCGCGTGGTGGGATGTGCCGGTCGCCGAGGTCTCGGCCACCGCGGCGGCGCAGACCGCCCGGGCCGCGTACGAGACGGGTCGCAAGGCGCGCCGGGCGCACCTGCACCCGTCCTGACCGGCGGCGTCGCGCATGTCGGGTCACCCGGTGTACGGGAGGGCGACCTTCGACCGGTTGCCGGTGCGGGACGGCCTCAGGCGGCCGACGCCACCGCCGCCCCGTCGCGCCCGGCGGCGGACACCGGCTGCGTACCGTGGGACGTGGCCGGCAGCGCGCCGGTGGTCGGGCGCGCGGCCGCCCGAGCGGCGTGCATTGCCTCCTGCGCGTTGTTCCAGGCGGCGCAGGGCCAGGCCGCGCCGACGCAGCTCGGGCTGACGCAGGCGCCGTCCTCGTCGGCCTGGTGGGCGTCGGCCACCGCGGTGGCGAGGCCCCACAGCAGCGGGTCGGTCACCTCGGCCGGACGGTCGGCGCGGTCTGTGCTGGCTTCGGACATGAATGGTCCCCCTTTTTTGCGCGGCCCCCACCATTTCCAGCTCCGCTGTCGATCAAACCTTCGCCCGAGATTTTTTCGACGCCCGCGCCGATCGGACCCCGCCGCGCGACGGCATAGGCTTACCGGTGTGGCGAGGTACTACGACCTGCATCCGGACAATCCGCAACCCCGCGTCCTCCGGCAGGTCGTCGACCTGCTCCGCGGCGACGGCCTGATCGCCTACCCGACCGACTCCTGTTACGCCTTCGGCTGCCAGCTCGGCAACCGCGGCGGCCTGGACCGGATCCGGGAGATCCGCCGGCTCGACGACCGACACCCGTTCACCCTGGTCTGCCGGGACTTCGCCCAGCTCGGCCAGTTCGTGAAGGTCAGCAACTCGGTCTTCCGGCTGGTGAAGGCCTGCATCCCCGGCAGCTACACCTTCATCCTGCCGGCCACCGCGGAGGTGCCCCGCCGGCTGCAGGACCCCCGCAAACGCACCGTCGGGGTGCGGGTGCCGAAGCACACCGTCACCCAGGCGCTGCTGGCCGAACTCGGGGAACCGTTGCTCTCCAGCACCCTGCTGCTGCCCGGCGAGGAGGAGCCGATGACCCAGGGCTGGGAGATCAAGGAACGGCTCGACCACCTCGTCGACGCCGTCGTCGACGCCGGCGACTGTGGCCTGGAGCCGACTACCGTGGTCGACCTGTCCGGACCGGAGCCGGAGATCCTGCGACGCGGGGCCGGAGACACCTCCCGCTTCGAGTAGTCTCCCCGCCAATTACCCGGTTCGACCGCGCGTTCCGCATCGGCCGTACCACCATGTTGGGGCGGCGGCGTACACCTGATCCTTCCCCCGCCGCGGCGGCGGCGATCGGGTGACGGGAGTGCCACGTGAGCGTGCTCGTGCTGATCGCGGTGCTGGGCGTGACGGTGCTGATCGGCACCACACTCGGCGGCCGGTACAGCGTCGCGCCGCCGGTCCTGCTCATCGCGATGGGCGCCCTGCTCGGGCTCCTCCCACCCTTCCGGCACGTGGTGCTCGAACCGGAGGTGGTGCTGCTGCTCTTCCTGCCCGCGATCCTCTACCGGGAGAGCCTGGTCATCAGCCTCCGCGAGATCCGGGCCAACCTCGGGGTCATCGCCCTCCTGGCGGTGGCCCTGGTGGTGCTCACGACCATCGCCGTCGCGTACGCCGCGCAGGCCCTCGGCGTCGACCGGGAGGCGGCCTGGGTGCTCGGCGCGGTCCTCGCACCGACCGACGCCGCCGCGGTCGCCGGCTTGGCGAAGCGGATGCCGCGCGGCATCCTCACCACGCTGCGCGCGGAGAGCCTGATCAACGACGGCACGGCCCTGGTGCTCTTCGCCGTCGCCGTCGGGGTGATCGCCGGCGGCGCGGTGCCCGGCCCGCTCGGCCTGCTCGGCCGGTTCGTCGGCTCCGCCGTCGGCGGAGTCGCCGCCGGCCTGCTGGTCGGTGGTGCGGTCATCCTGATCCGTAAGCACCTCGACGACCCGTTGCGCGAGGGCGGCCTGAGCATCCTCACCCCGTTCGTCGCGTTCCTGCTCGCCGACGCGGTGCACGCCAGCGGCGTCCTGGCGGTGGTGGTCGCCGGCCTGGTGCTCTCGTACGCCGGGCCGAAGGTCATCCGAGCCCGCTCCCGGATCACCGCGTACGCGTTCTGGGACCTCTCCACCTTCATGATCAACGGCAGCCTCTTCGTGCTGCTCGGCATGCAGGTTCCGCGCTCGCTGCGCGGCATCACCAGCCACTCGCCGACGCAGTCGTTCGGCATCGCGGCGGCGGTCACCGCCGTTGTCCTGGTCACCCGGATGGGGTGGCTGCACCTCGCCATCCCCGCCCTGCAGACCCTCGACCGCCGCGAGTCCCGGCGCGGTCGCCAGTTCGACTGGCGGGTACGGACCGCCGCCGGCTGGGCGGGCTTCCGCGGCGCGGTCTCCCTCGCCGCCGCCGTCGCCGTCCCGGTGGCGACCAGCGCCGGCACGCCCGTGCACGAACGTGACCTGATCGTCTTCGTCACCGTCATGGTCATCGTGCTGACCATGCTGATTCAGGGCACCACGCTGCCCGCCGTGGTCAGCTGGGCCGGTCTCACCGGGGACGTCGAGCGGGAGAACGAGATCCGGCGGGCCCGGATCCGCGCCACCGAGGCCGCCCTGGCCGCCCTGCCGCAGATCGCCGTCGACCTCCGCGCCTCGCCGGACATCGTCGACCGGCTCCGCTCCGACTACGAGGAATACCTCGACGACATCCGTTCCGCCGATGACCAGGGGACGGCGGAGGAGCGCGAGATCGAGCGTCGACTGCGGGTCGGCCTGCTCCATCACAAGCGTCGCGAGATCACCCGGCTGCGCGACACCACCGAGATCGACGACGCGGTGCAGCGGGAGGTGCAAGCGGCCCTCGACATCGAGGAGCTCCGGCTCCTCGGCCCGACCACCGAGGATTGACCCGCGGGCTACTCGCTGCCGGGGACGGCCATCTCGCCGAGCCGGGACCAGTCGTCCTGCGGGATGGTCATGTTGACGATCCGGGGCGTCTCGGCGAGGTGGGGCGGCAGGGTCCGCTGCGCCGCGCGGAAGTGGTCGGACCGCACGTGCGCCGCGCCGGCCTGGTCGTCCCGGAAGGCCTCGACCAGCACGTACTCCGTCGGGTCGTCGATGCTGCGGGACCAGTCGAACCACAGGCAGCCGGGCTCGGCGCGAGTGGCCGTGGTGAACTCCTCGGCGATCTGCGGCCACCGGTCGGCGTCCTGCGGCAGTACCCGGAACTTGGCGGTAATGAAGATCATGGGTGGAGGCTACCCAGCGGGCCGGCGGTCGGCAGCCGGCCGCGCCTCGCGCGTGCTGGAGGAACCGACCCGGTACGACTGCGCGTGCGGCTCACCGCGAGGTAACGGTGATGGCGACCTTGCCGAGCGCGCCGGAGAAGTCGGCGAGGGCCCGGGGCGCCTCGGCCAGCTCATGGCGATGGCTGACCGGCAGTCGCAGCCGGCCGGCCGCGACGTCGCCAGCGAGCCGGTCAAGGGTGGCCGGTTCCGGGTTGGCCATGACGGCGGTGGCGGCAGGGTGCTGGTCCGGACCGAAGCCGAGCAGGGAGGCGAGCCGCCCCCCGGCTGCGAGCAGCCCTGCCAGTTGCGCACCGTCACCGGCGAGATGCAGCACAGCGGGTACGCCGTCCGGAGCGATTGCCCGGACCTGGCCGACCAGGTCCCCGGTGTAGTCCACCACGTCGGTGGCGCCCAACTGCCGGACGAAGTCCTCGGCGCCGGGACGGGCGGTGGCGATGACGCGGGCGCCGGCCGCGGCGGCGTACTGGATCGCGATCGCGCCGACACCGCCGGTAGCGCCGGAAATCAGCACGGCCTCACCCGGCTTCGGCGCGACCGCCTTGATCGTGTCCACCGCGGCGGTGCCGGCCAGCCCGAGCGCACCTGCGGTGGGCAGGTCGAGTCCGTCCGGCACCCGGGTGATGCCGTATTCCTCGCCGACCACCAGGTACTCGCCCCATGCGCCGTCGCCGAGGTAGGGCCTCATGACCACACCGAAGACCGGGTCGCCGATCCCGAACCGGGTGGCCCCGTCGCCGACCGCCTCGACCGTGCCGGCGAAGTCCTTGCCGAGCACCACGGGGAACCGGTACTCCATCGCGCCTTTGAACATTCCGGCGGCGGCAGCCTTGTCGAACCCGTTCACCGAGGACGCCCCGACCCGCACCAGCACCTCACGGGGGCCCGGGTCAGGCCGGGGCGGTTCGGTCAGCGCAGGGGCGGCCCCGAAGTCGTCGATCGCGATCGCACGCATGCGACATCCCCTTTCCCAGACGTCCCGTCCGAACCGCCATCGGAGTCTGCCCGACTCCCGTGGTGCCGGTCGTGGCCCGACTTCCCGCCCCGCCTGGTATCAAACCGGGCACGGCTGACACATCATCAGGAAGGCGTCCACGTCGACGCGGCTACCTGGTGGACAGGCCGTTGCGGTATGGGTCAATCGCTTCCGCTCCGTCGCTCGCCGTCCGCCGGATGGCGTTCACGGGAAATCCGTTCGAGAGAAGCTCTGCTGGTCTGTCACCGTGGCGGGATGCTGCTCACGCTGACGGGGTCCAGTTGTTCGGGCAAGTCCACGCTCGCCTTCTCCGTCGCCGACCGGCTCCGGCGGGTCGCCGTGCACGACTTCGACGAAGTCGGTGTACCGGAGCGTGCCGATCGCCGCTGGCGCAACCGCATGACCGAGCTATGGGTGCGCCGCGCGCTGGAATACCAGGGCCGCGGGATCGATCTCCTGTTGACCGGGCAGTCCCCGCTGGGTGAGGTCCTGGCCGTTCCTTCCGCCACGTTGCTGGACGGGATCGCGGTCTGTCTGATCGACGTCGCCGACGAGGTCCGGCGCGACAGGCTCGCCAGGCGTGATCCGGGCCGGTGGGAGGCCCACGCGGTTGACGCCTTCCTCGGCTGGGCCGCCTGGCACCGCGGGCATGCCCACGACCCCCGCCACCGGCCTGACGTCATCATGGGTGACAGTTGGCCGGAGATGGCCTGGCACCGCTGGGCAGGGTGGGCTGTCGATGATCCACGATGGCGAACCCACCTGCTCGACACCACTGACCAGCCAGTCGCGCGTTCCGTGGACGAGGTCGAGCAGTGGATCACCGAACAGCGCGACGCACACCGGTCCGGCCAGATCCCCTTGATCCGCGGCTGGACGGAGAAGAGGCACGACTCCTGATCCACTGTCCGAACGGGCCGTGGGCGCGTGCGTGGCGCTGCACGTGTCGCCGTCGCGGAGGCGTCGCCGCTGCTCTCGTGGGCGGCGAAGAAGATTGTCGACCTGCGCGAAGGTCCGTCAGTAATCGCGATCGTCCAGCGGCGCGGCTGCTCGCTGCACTGCTTCCGCGCTCGGACCCGGGCGTTAGCCGTCAACCAGTAGTACGAAGGTGGTCGGGCCTGGCCGGTCCGCGTGGTCGACGCCTCAGTCAGTTAGGTGGAGCTCGAGGAGTTCGCGCGGCGAGGCGAAGCCGCTTCGGCGGTACAGCGGAATCGACCGGCCGCTCGGCACCGGCTGCGAGACAGGCGGCACGTCGACCCCGGAGTGGCTGCGGCTGATCAGGTCGTACCGGCTCGAGGGTGAGACGCGGGTGCTCCTGGACGGCGGGGGCAAGCTGGTCGCCCGGCTGCTGCCGGGCGCGAAGCCCACCGCCGGGCCGAACCTGGCGGCGTCGGAGGTGGCACCACCGGAGGTCACTGACGAGGTGCGGCGGCAGTTCGCACCCGCCGCCGCGCTGTCGGCGATGCTGACTCCCGCCGACGGGAACCGGCTCGTCGGGAGGTGGGTGCCCGCTCCGGGGCCCGAGACGGCGTACGCCGAGTTCCGCGCCGACGGCGAGTGGCGTGGCTCCGACGGTTGCAACGGCCAGGCCGGGCGCTGGATCGCCGGCCGGGGGGAGCCCTCCTCGCCACCACCGGCATCAGCACGCTGATCGGCTGCGACCGCGCGCCGGTCGGGGCGTGGCTCTCCTCGTCCTGGCGGGCCGGCCTGGACGGCGAGACGCTGGTGCTCCTCGACGCCCGAGGCGAGGAGGCCGGGCGGCTGCGCCGGGCCGGCTGAGCGCCGGCCCGGCGCTGGTGATCGGGCCGCCGTCCACGTTTCCGGGGTTGCCGCTCAGGAACACCACCGCCTCCCGGATGCTGCCATGGTCAACTCCCGCGAGGTGATCCGATGAGCCTTGCTCTCGTCTCCGGCCGGCTCCTCATCGGCGCGCCGCCCCCGTCCGGCCGCACTCCGGGGTCGCGGTCATCGTCGAGCGATGCCGCCCCGCCACGCCGTTTCCGGCCCGTTGGGCGGCGCCGCTCAGAGCCAGGGCAGCGGGTCCACGGCCCGACCGCCGAGGCGCACCTCGAAGTGCAGGTGGGGGCCGGTGGAGGCACCGGTCGACCCGACGAGCCCGATCACCTGTCCGGCGCGTACCCGCTGGCCGGGCGAGACCAGCAGCTTCGACTGGTGGCCGTAGCAGGTGGACAGTCGCTGGCCGTCCGCCCGGCCGTGGTCGAGGCAGGTGTAGTTGCCGTAGCCGCCGTACCAGCCCGCCCGGGCCACCCGTCCGTCCGCCGCCGCGACGATCGGGGTGCCGACGGGGGCGGCGAGATCCACGCCCGGGTGCAGCTGCCAGACGTGGAAGTACGGGTCGAACCGGGTGCCGAACCTGCTGGTGAGGCGTCCCCGCAGCGGACGGCCGAGCTTGCCCCCGCCGGCTGCCGTGGCGGTGCGGGCCGGTGGCGCCACGGCGGGCACGGCGCGGACGCGGCGGTTGATCTCCTGCCGCAGAGCGGCCTCCTCCCGCTCGCGGCGGGCTAGTTCGGCCTGACCGGAGGTGATCGCACCGGACAGGGCGACGGCCCGGCCGGTGGGGGTGTCGACCACGTCCGCGGAGTCCGCCACGGCGAACGGCGCCGCCAGGTCCGGATCCCCGCCGGCGGTCAGCGCGGTCAACAGCTGCAGCACCGGATCCGGTGCGCGCCGCACCCGGGTCAGGTCGTCGCGGGTGCGGGCGAGGACGTTGTGCAGGTACTGGATCCGGTGCTGGACGTCGGTGAGCGCGGCGACCTGGCGGGCCTGGGGCGTGCCGGCGGCGTCCACCGGTGGCTGGGGATACAGGTCGGCACCGGGGTCGGCGGCGATGAGCGCCGCGGCCGATCCGGGGCTCGTCGGGTCGTCGCTGCCGGTCGGGCCCGGGACGCCCGCTTGCGCCGGCGTGCGGGCGGTCGGTGGGGTCGTCGTCGGCTGCGCCGTCTGTCCGGCCGACGCAGTGGCCGACGGGACGGTCGGCGGCTTCAGAGTCGGCGGCTTGACCGAGGGCGGCTTCATGGGCGGCAGCGTCACCGTCGGCGGTGTCACCGGCGGCAGCGACGGGCTGGGCAGCGTCGGCAGGGGCAGCGGCCCCTGCGCGGAGGCCTGTGTCGCGGCGGTCGCCGTCCCGACATCCAGGCAGAGCGACGTCATCACGAGCGTCGCCGCCCCGGCCATGGCCGCCAGCGTGGCCCGCCTCCACCACCGTCGATCCATGCCGTACTCCTGCCGCCGACGCGGTGTCCCGTTCTCCTGCTACATCGGTTCCCGGTGTCTGATCGTTACAGGCCGCCGTGCGGTGGGCCGGGCCGCCGCCGGAGCCGCCGACGCGTCAGCAGCGCACCCACGGCGACCGCGCCGGCCACCACCATCGCCGCGACGGCCGGCACCCGCATCGACCGTCCGCGCGGCGTGCCCTCGGTCGCCACGGCCGTCGACTCCAGCGGCGGATCGGTCGGCGTGGCCGTCGACCCCGGGAGCAGATACGCGTTGCTGGCGAGCTGGGCACCCGTCGCGGTGGACTCCACCGAGGTGAGACTGACCCGGTTGCGGACCACCGTGCCCGGCGGCACACCCGGGCGGACCCGCCCGGTGATCGTTATCCGCGGCACCGACCCGGCGGTGCCCAGGCGCAGGTCGCCGAGCTCGCAGACGACGGTACGAGGGGACGCCGTGCACTGACCCGGTTCGGCCCGGGCGGTGACACCGTCGAGATCAGCCGTGGTGGTGAACGTGACCCGCGCGTTGGTGAGGGTGCCGTTACCGGAGATGGTGACGACGTGGGTCACCCGCTGCCCGGGCAGCGCGCCGAACGGTGTCGACGTCAGCACGGGCGCGGCGTCCACCGGAGGGGCCGGTGTCGGCGTCGGGGTAGCCGCCGCCGCGGCGGCCATCAGGCCCACCATCGGTGCGGCAACCGACTCCCACATTCCCACACTGTAGGTCCACCGGCGGGCGTTCGCCCGGCGTTGTCCCTCCCGTACCTCTTGCGGGACTCATCGACGTCGGCCGTTGCGCCGGTCCCCGGGCGACAGCCGGATGGATCGTCAGGCGCCCGACCACCGTTGGTTGGCGCCGCCGGTCGCTCTCGCGACGAAGCATGTCGATGTCTCGAGCTTCTGTCAGGAACGTTGCCAATAGTGCTGTCTCGCGGCGGGCGCGCCGGTCGGCGACCTGGTCGTCGGGCCGTTCTCTTGTCGGCAACCACGGCCGACGTCGATGTCAGCGCCTCGCGTCACTTCGGCGGAACGGCGCCTGCCATGTCAGCTGACCGTGCGGCCGGGCCTCGTCAATGTCCCATGTCGGGCTGGTAGGCGGGCACGTCGAGCAGTTCATCGACGGTGACGAAGCGAAATCCTCTCGCCAGCAACCCCTCGGTGGTCAGCTTGACCGCTTCGACAGTCTGGCTGCGGTTGCCGCCTCGGGCATCGAATCCGTCGTGGAAGATCAGGATCGTGCCGGGCCTTGTCTTCGCGATCGCTTCGCGGGCGATCGCCGCCGCGTCGATCTGCAATACCTCGAGAGCGTGGCAGAACACGCCGGACACCGGCTGCAACGCCGCTGCTCGCAGCATCCGCAGCAGCGGGGGATGCCGCCACAACCAGGGAGAGCGGGCCAGCGCGGGTGCGCGGCCGACGTACCGGCGAAGGACCTCCTGCGTCCGGTGGACCTCCCATTCATAGCGGCCCGGCCGAAGGTAGCTGCTGAAGCGGTGGGTCAGCGAGTGGTTGCCAATGACGTGACCGGCGGTAACCATCCGCCTGGTCGTGGCGGGGTACCGCTCCACGCAACTGCCCACCTGGAAGAAGGTGGCGCGGATGTGCCGGCTGTCGAGGTAGTCGAGGATCTGGGAGGTGTACGGCTCGTTAGGGCCGTCATCGAAGGTCAGCGCGACCACCCGCTTGGTCGAGGCTCCCCGGTAGGGGTAACGGCCGAACAGTTGGCAGTAGGGAGACAGGAATGCCCAGTAGCCAGCGACGATGATGGCGACGAGGAGCAGCCCACCGGCAAGCCACCTCATCGGTGCCTGTCCTGGCCTGCGCTCACGCCGATGTACCGCAGGAACGAATGGTAGGTGTCGGCCATTCGCCCCGCCGGTGCCATGGAGGGAATCACCAGCAGCGCCGCGGCGGTGATGCTGCCGACGATGCGCCAGTGGTGCGTGGCGGTACGGCGGCTGGTGCGGAAGGCGGGTGCGGATCCGAGGACGCGGCGACCGAACAACCGGTTCAACAGGTACGCCAGCAGATAGTGCACGAGCAGCGTGACGAACAGGTTGTAGACCAGGCCGCGGGTCAGCCGTCGCCCCGAGCTGTGGCTGGGATTGCTTCGGTCATACACCACGCGACCCTGCCGGCGTAGCCTGCGCAGCAGGTCCAGCTCGTCGCCACCCTGCGTCAGATTCGTGTCGTAGCCGGGAAAGTGGTCCCGGCGGATGGCAATGTTCGTCGCGGTCACGTAGAACACCCGCCCAGTCAGCCGGTAGGCCAGGCCGACGAGCGCGAACAACAGCCGGGCGTACAGCCGTCCCCAGCGCGGACCGTCCTTGTACCGGCACGGGCCGACCACTCCCACCACCCGCTTGTCCGCGGCGAACGCATGGTGAATCTTGTCCAGCCAGTCCGGGGCATAGATGGTGTCGGCATCGGCCGATACGATGATCTCGCCGCGACTGGCCAGGGCGCCGCGCTGCCGGGCCGCGCAGACCCCGCGCTCGTTCTCCGTCACCACTGTCGCCCCGAGGTTCCGGGCTACTGTGGCGGTGTCATCGGTGCAGTTGTTGTCCACGACGATGATCTCGTAGCCGCCCACGACGCGTTGGGCTTGTAGCGATGCGATTGTCGCAGCGATGTAGTCGGCTTCGTTGAAGCACGGGATGACCACACTGAACCGTACGCCCACTCCGTCACCTTCCGCTTACTCCAGGGCGCCTCGGTGCAGCTCCGACGGACGGCCGCCAGCAGCCACCTCGCTCGGTTGTTCGCCCGCGACGCAACGCGGCCCACATGATCGACGGTGCCACCTGAGAGCGAGCTGATAAAGAGACACGGCGCGCGGGCGGTGAACGTGAGGAGACGGTCCGGGAAGGGCCGGGACGTCAGGGCTGGGGGCGCACGGCGCGGCCCTAAAGGCCGGACTTGTTCCACTGATTTAGCCAGGCTAACCTAACTCTCGTCTCTGTTCCCGTCGTCGGAGTGAGCCGTGTCCGCGTCCCAGATTGCCCTGCTCGGTGCCATCGCCGGGTTCACCATCTTTCTCGGCCTGCCCATCGGACGGCTGCGCAGTCCAGCGCCGCGGATGCGAGCGCTGCTCAACGCCACAGCCATCGGCATCCTGCTGTTCCTGCTGTGGGACGTCCTCACGCACGCGTGGGAGCCCCTCGACGAGGCGATCGGCAAGCAGAGCTACGGCCTGGCTGTCGTCGACGGGGTGGTACTGGGCGGTGGTCTCGCGGTCGGTCTGCTCGGGCTGGTGTACTTCGACCGCTGGATGGCCAGCCGCCGCGCGCGAATGAGCCCCCCGGTGGCTGCCGTGGTGAGCCCGCCGGTGCCCGTCAGCGTCGGCGCGGGTGACGCCGCCCCGGCCGCCGAACGCGGCGCCACCACTCTCGCGCCCGAAGCTGGTACTGGTGCGGATCGGGGGGCCTGGGGCAGCCACGCCCGGCAGCTCGCCCTGCTGATCGCGGTCGGCATCGGGTTGCACAACTTCGCCGAGGGACTGGCCATCGGCAACTCGGCTGCCCAGGGGGAGATCGCCCTGGCCGTGCTATTGATCATCGGGTTCGGGTTGCACAATGCCACCGAAGGTTTCGGCATCGTGGCGCCCCTGGCTGCTGCGGGCACACGCCCGTCCTGGCGCTACCTGGCTGCGCTCGGCCTGATCGGTGGCGGGCCTACCTTCCTGGGCACGCTGATCGGGCAGCAATTCACCAACGACCTCATCAGCGTCGCGTTCCTGGCGCTGGCCGCCGGGTCGATCCTGTACGTGGTCATCGAGCTGCTCGCCGTCGGTCGCCGGATGGGCCCCAAGCACATCTTCACCTGGGGTCTGCTGGCCGGGCTGCTGCTCGGCTTCGCCACCGACGCGATCGTCACCGCCGCCGGCGTGTGACCCTCGGCCATGCGGCCAGACCCATCTCGGCTTCCGCAATGCTCGGCAATGGCAAGCAGGATGCCCGGCCGTAGCCGTGGGCCGGGTGAGCGCTACCTGGTCGGGGGCGGTGCTCAGGCGATCAATTCCTTCAGGGTCACGGCGTGCAGACCCCGCTGGCGGAGCCCGTCGAGGATCGGCCCGATGGCGGCCAGCGTGCTGCGGTGGCCGAAGTGCAGGCTGACGATCGAACCTGGCTGGACCTGACTCAGGGTCGTCCGCACCACTGAAGGCGCGCCGGGGTCGGTGTAGTCCAGTGAGTCCACGTCGTAGGACACACAGGTCGGGTAGCCCACCCGGCTGGCCTGGGCGCGGATCAGCGTGTTGGCGTGCTGGGTCTGCGACGGCCGGAACCAGGTGCCGATGGTGCCGGTGAGTTTGCTGATTCGCTGGGCGCACATGTCGATCTCACCGAACGCCTCGGCCGGGGTCATCCGGCTGATGTCGAGGTGATTCTCAGTGTGGTTGCCCAGCTCATGACCGCCGTCGAGGACCCGCCGGGCCATCGCGGGCTGCTCAGCCAACCAGGTCCCGACGGCGAAGACGGTGACCCGGGCGCCGCCGCGCTCGAGCTCGGTCAGCAGTTGGCGGGCCAGCGCGGCCTCGCCTTGGCCATGAAAGGTCAGCGTCACGTTCGGTCGGTCCCGGGGCCCGGCATCGACCTCCGGCGGCAGCGGCGTGCGGCCGGGGGCGGGTCCGATCGACCTGGGAAGGGCCGGCACGGGCGATGCGGAGCTCGCCTCCGGCGTTGCCGACCGGCCGGCCGACGGTCGGCTCGGCGAGTCACAGCCGCTCAGTCCGACGAGCCCGGCGGCGACAGCGGCGGCGGCGCTCAGGGCGCTGCGGCGATCCAGAGGCACGCTGCGATGTTAAGCCGCCGCTGGAGCGGATGAGCTGGAACCGCCTGGGTTCAGGAGGGCATTGGGGTGATCTTCAGGTCGGTGCGGTTGGTTAGCATGCCCGGCGATGATGATTCTTTTTCGCTCCCTGCGGCTACGCCGCGCCGCCCGTAGGCACTTCGGCTGGCAGAAGCTGCGCGCTACCCAACTGCGCGCGATGCGCGCGCTGCTCGCGGGCCGCGACACGCTGGTCGTGCTGCCAACCGGTGGCGGGAAGTCTGCCGTCTACCAGGTTCCCGCCACGCTGCTGCGCGGCCCCACGGTGGTGATCTCACCGCTGCTGGCATTGCAGCAGGACCAGATCGGCAACCTCAACGAGCGGGGGGATCCTGCCTTGCGTGCGGTTCGGATCAGCTCCGCGGAGAGCCCGAGCAAGCAGGCCGCCGCGCTGGCCGAGCTTCGCTCGGGTGCCGCGAAGTTCCTGTTCATCACGCCGGAGCAGCTCAGTTCGCCGGAGCGGCTGGCCGAGGTCCGCGCGTTGCGTCCGGCGCTGGTGGCGGTTGACGAGGCGCACTGCATCTCGTCATGGGGGCATGATTTTCGCCCCGACTACCTCACCCTCGGTCACCTCATCCGCGGCCTGGGCCGCCCGCCGGTCGTGGCGCTGACCGCCACGGCATCGCCGCCGGTGCGCGAGGACATCACCGCGCGACTCGGCATGCGCAAGCCGCGGCTGGTCCTGTCCGGATTGGACCGTCCGAACCTCTTCGTGGCGGCCGTGCACTGCCCCAGCGAGGACTACCGCTGGCGTAGGCTGCTCACCCTGCTCAAGGAGGCCGACCCGCCCGGCATCGTTTATGTGCCGACCCGGCGCGCCGCCGAGGAACTCGCGGAACGGCTTTCCGACGCGGGTTTTCCCGCGCAGGCCTACCACGGCGGTATGGCGGCCGGGGTGCGTCACCGCCGCCACGAAGACTTCCTCGCCGACCGGGTGCCGATCATGGTTGCCACGTCGGCGTTCGGCATGGGCATCGACAAGCAGAACATCCGCTGGGTGGCACATGTGGCGCTGCCCGACTCGCCGGACAGCTACCTGCAGGAGATCGGGCGGGCGGGGCGCGACGGTGAGCCGGCCCGGGCGTTGCTGCTCTACCGAGCCGAGGACATGGCCCTGCAACGCTTCTTCAACGGCGGCGCGCCTGAACTGGCCGAGCTGCGAGCGGTCGCCGCGGTCCTGCACAACGGGCCGGTGACGCGCAGCGCGCTGGCAAAGGCCACCGGCCTGGGACAGCGCAAGGTCGCCAGCCACATCAGTCTGCTGGAGCAGGTCGGTGCGGTGGCGACAGGCACCAAGGGTGAGCTCAGCGTCCCTCGGCATGCGCCCCTGCCCGATCAGGCGGCTCGGGAGGCGTTGGCCGAGTACGCCCGCTATCAGGCCGGGCAGCGTTCCCGCACCGACATGATGCGCCGCTTCGCCGAGAGCCGGGGCTGCCGTATGCAGTCAGTGCTGGGCTACTTCGGAGAGCAGCTGAGCCACCCCTGCCGGCACTGCGACAACTGCCGCGGCGGCACCTCCGAGGTGCTCCCGGCGGACGGGCCGTACCCACTGCACAGCACCGTCCGGCACGCCAAATGGGGATCAGGCATGGTCCTCGGGTACGAGAAGGACCGGATGACCGTGCTCTTCGACGATGTCGGGTACAAGACCCTGTCGGTCTCCGTCGTGCAGGCGCAGGGCCTGCTGGCGCTCGAGGCGAATCGCCGCTGACGCTGCGGACGGGCGGTTGACCGGCCGAATGCCGTGTAGGGCGCGGCGCACCGGGTAAGCGAGCGCGGCGAACAGTCGACGGGACGGCAGGTGCCGGTGGAAACGACGGAGTTGCGGGTACCGGGCGTCGGCGGCTCCAGTGCGGAGGAGACACTCGACCGACCGATCGTGACCAGGGTGGCCGGCGACGAGAACGCCGGATTCTTCCGTCCCAGGGCGGGCTTCGGCGAGCCGAGGGGCCCCGGCGGGGTGCTGATCGAGGCCTACCGCTGGGGCAACCTGACCGGCGGCAGAGCCACCCGGGCCTTCGCCCTGATGCTGCTGCTGCCGTTCATGCTGAGCAACATCGCGATCTGGATGCTCCCGCCGGGAGCGGCTGGCCCCCGGGCGGTCGCCCGGGCGACCTGCTGGCTGCTCGCCGGGACCCTGACCGCGATGTACGTGCTGTCGGTGACCGGCGTGGCAGTCGACCTCGTCGCCTGGCAGTGCGCCGCCGACCCGCGTTGCACAGACGGCCGCTGGTCGATCTCCTGGCTGTCCGGCGTGCAGCCGGGTCAGCGTGTGGCGCTGCTCGCCCTGGTGCCGATCGCCGCCGTCGCGGTCATCTGGTGGCTCGGGGCGCGGTCGTGGCGGCTGCCCGAGGACGCCTCCGCCGAAGCGGTGCCTGGGGGTCTCGGCGCCTTCCGGCTCGACGACCACGAATTCTGGGACAACCGGACCTTCCTCCGCCGGCTGCGGGCACTGCACGTCGCGATCGCGGTGGGCACCGTCGACGTCGTCGTGCTCGGCGTGGTCGCCCCGCATGACGATCGGACCGTCGGCTACGGCCTCCTCGCCCTCACCATCGCCATCATCGTCGCCGCCACGGCGCTGCTCTGCCGTCCGGCCTGGCCCGGCCACCCGCAGGACCGGCGGCTCGGAGTCGCCAGCCGGGCGGTACTGGTGGCCATGCTGGCCCTCACCGCGCTGACGCTCGGTTACGCCGCCCTGCCCCGGTCCCGGTGGATCCCGGGGCCCGAGTTGCCCAACTACGGCGCGCTGGTCGCCTGGCTCTATCTGAGCCAGGTGGTGCTGCTGTTGATTCTCAGCGCGGTCGTGGTGTGCCAGCCGAGTCGGACGAGTACCCCGGCGTTCCTCGGCGGCCTGGGCGCCCCCGTGGTCATCACCTTCGCCATCGGCCTCGGGGTCGCGTTCTCGTCCGCCATCGTCTACGCGGCCTCTGATTATCTCGACCGGGACGTCGAGCCCACACCGGCGCCGTCTGTTGCCTGCCGGGGTCCTGCCACTGTTACCGCCGCTGGCGTACCGGTGGGCCGCGATGGGCTTCTTCGTGGCCCTGCTGGTGACCGCGGTCGCCGCCCTCCTGCGCAGCCGGATGACGATATGGCAGCGGCGCCGGGCGGCGATGGAAATCCTGCGCCACGACTTCCCGGACGCCCCGCCGGAACCGCACCCTCGGGTCCGCGCGGTGCGCAACGCAATCGCCCGGGCGCAGTTGACCGACCGGAGTTGGCCGCTGCCCGCCGCGTACGCGATCATCTTCGTGCTGATCCTCGGCTCCGCCGGACTGTCGCTCGCGGGCATCGGGCCGAGAGAGGCCGGCCGCGACATCGGCGGAGAGCCGCTGGCCCGATTGACGGTGTTCATCAGCCACCTGGGCACCACCCTGACTGGGCTCTTCGCCATCGCGATGGCGGTCGCGGCCCTGTTGACTCACCGGCCGACCGCGCGTACCCGCTTCGTCGGAGTGCTGTGGGATCTCGCCACGTTCTGGCCGCGCGCCGCCCACCCGTTCGCCCCGCCCTGCTATGCCGAACGCGCCGTGCCCGAGCTCACCCGGCGGATCCGGTACCTGACCAGTCAGGGCGGAACCCTGGTTTTCTCCGGGCACAGTCACGGCGCAGTCCTGGCGGTGGCGACCGTGCTGCAACTGCAGCCCGCGTGCCTCGACCGGATCGCGCTGCTGACCTCTGCCTCTCCCCGCCTCTACAGCAGGGTCTTTCCGGCGCACCTGGGCCCCGCCACGCTGTGCGAAATCGGCGACCGGGTGAGGTGGCGCTGGCTCAACCTGTGGCGGGACACCGATCCCATCGGTCGCTGGGTCTTCTCCCCGGACCCGGGCCGCTCGGTCGCCGGGAGGCCGACCGACCCGGCTGATCCAGCGAACGGGGTGGATCGGCGGCTGCGCGACCCGCACGGGCTGGTGGCTCCGCCGGACGACACCGTGCCCCCACCGATCCAGAAACACCGGTTCAGCGCCGACGACGGCTTTCAGGCCGCCGTCCGCCACCTGGTGGCGCGGCTGCGGGCTGACCTACCCGGGACCTGAACCCGTAGGCGCCCCCTCCTCGACCATCGCGGGTGCTGACCGGATGCCGCCTGACCGGACACCCTCCTGGAGTTTGTCGCGCCCGAGCCGGGGAAAGGGCAGCGCGCGGGGTGGGAGAGGAGTGCCGGGTGCCGGTGGACGTGGACCCTGGGTGCGAGCTGTGCACGGGGAGTCTGCCGGCGGGCTGGGTGTTGGCGTACCGGAACGGTGACGCGCCGGGTGAAGGTACCCGGGAGACGATGCTGACCCTGGGCAACGGGTACCTGGCCACGCGGGGGGCGGCTCCGGAGGCGTGGGCAGACGGTGTTCACTATCCCGGCACCTACCTGGCCGGTTTCCACAACCGGCTCTCCGGCACCGGCCTGCCGGACGGCACGGAGAGCATCGTCAACCTGCCGAACTGGCTGCCGTTGACGTTCCGTCCCGCCGGCGGCGACTGGTTCACGCCGGGGCAGGGGCGGCGCGAGCACGAGCACCGGATGCTGGATCTGCGGCGCGGGGTGTACCTGCGGGAGCTGCTGGTGGTCGACCGTGATGGGCGGCGGACCCGGATCCGGCAGCGACGGCTGGTGTCGATGGCGAATCCTCCGGACCCATCTCGGCTTCCGCAATGCTCGGCAGATGGCACGGCAGGATGCCCGGTCGTAGCCGTGGGCGCGCTGCCTGGTCGGGGGTGGTGCTTAGCGCATGATCCCGGTGTGGCCGAGCGAGTAGCGGCCGGGCTGCGGCCAGACCAGCAGGCCGTGCGGCTCGGCACCCACCGCGATCTTCCGGATCAGGTGACCGTCACGGGTGTCGATGGCGTAGACGACGCCGTCGTAGCGGCCGGACATCCACATCACCGTGCCGTCGGCGGACAGCCCTCCCATGTCGGGGCTGCCGCCGGGGATCCGCCATTTGGCGACCAGCTTGCCGGTGGCGAAGTTCAACAGGGAGATCGAGCCCTCGCCCCGGTTGGTGATGTACAGGTATTTCGAGTCCCGGCTGACGTAGAGTCCGTGCGCGCCGGCGCCGGTGGCCAGGAACCGGGGCTGGGTGAAGGCGTCCCCGTTGAGGATCCAGATGCCCGAGGTGTGCATGTCGGCGACATACCAGGTGCGGCCGTCGGGGGAGATCTTCACGTCTTGCGGCATCGGGTGCGGGGCCGTGAGGTGCAGTTGGCCGATGACCTGTTCCTTTGCCGTGTCCACCTTGATCAGGTCACCGGAGTATTCGCAGCTGGCGATGAAGTAGCGCCCGTCGCGGGAGAAGTCGACGTGGTTCACCCCCTCGCAGCTGACCGGCACGGTCTTGTGCACGGCCATGGTGTGCGCGTCCCGGAAGACGATCTGGTGGGCCGCCTCGGACATCACGATGGCCCATTTGCCGTCCGGGCTGAAGTAAAGGTTGTACGGGTCGTTGACCGGCACGGCCCGTCCGAAGCGGCCGGTCACCGGATCAATCGGGGTCAGCGTGTTGCCTCGGTCGCTGTTCACCCAGAGCGTCCTCAGGTCCCATGACGGGACGACGTGCTCGGGGCTCACCGCGACCTTCACCGTCTGGATGACGGTGAAGGTCGCGGGGTCGATCACGGAGACGCTGGAGCCTCGGTTGTTCGGAACGTAGATCCGAGGAAGATCGTTACGGACCGCGTCGGACAGCAGGTTGGGTCGGTCGGCGGCGTAGAGGTCGTGCGCATCCAGCGGCGGCGGCATGCCCGGCAGCAGGCTCTCGGGTGCCGTGCTCGCGGACGGCCAGGCCGTCGGCGTCGGGGTCATCGGCGCCATGGTGGCCATGGCGGTGTCGTCACCGCCACGGGCGCCCGCCGGCTTGGCACCGCTGCAGCCGGTGATCAGCATGAGTGCGGTCAGGGTCGCCGCCGCCAGGAGCCGACGGCGCCGCGGGACGACGAGCATCAGGCCATCAATTCCTTCAGTGTCACGGCGTGCAGACCCCGCTGGCGCAGCCCGTCGAGGATCGGCCCGACGGCGGCCAGCGTGCCGCGGTGGCCGAAATGCAGGCTGACGATCGAACCTGGCCGGACCCGGCTCAGCGTCGTCCGCACCACTGAAGGCGAGCCGGGGTCGGTGTAGTCCAGTGAGTCCACGTCGTAGGACACGCAGGTCGGGTAGCCCACCCGGCTGGCCTGGGCGCGGATCAGCGTGTTGGCGTGCTGGGTCTGCGACGGCCGGAACCAGGTGCCGATGGTGCCGGTGAGTTTGCTGATTCGCTGGGCGCACGCGTTGATCTCACCGAACGCCTCGGCCGGGGTCATCCGACTGATGTCGAGGTGATTCTCGGTGTGGTTGCCCAGCTCGTGACCGCCGTCGAGGACGCGCCGGGCCATCGCGGGCTGGCCGGCCAACCAGGTTCCGACGGCGAACACGGTGACCCGGGCGCCGCCGCGTTCGAGCTCGGTCAGCAGTTGGCGGGCCAGCGCGGCATCCCCCTGGCCATGAAAGGTCAGTGCCACGTTCGGTCGGTCCCGGGGCCCGGCATCGACCTCCGGCGGAAGCGGCGTGCGTCCGGGGGCAGGTCCGGTCGACTTGGTATGGGCCGGCAAGGGAGATGCCGGGCCCGCCTCCGGTGTTGCCGACCGGCCGGCCGACGGTCGGCTCGGGGAGTCACAACCGCTCAGTCCGACGAGCCCGGCGGCGACAGCGGCGGCGGCGCTCAGGGCGCTGCGGCGATCCAGAGGCATCCTGCGATGCTAAGCCGCCGCAGGAGTGGAGGGGCTGGGACGACGCCGGCGCAAGTAGCCGTTCAGCCTGGTCTCAGGCTCTGTCGCCTACCGTTGATCGCGTCCCTCCGATCGTTCTCCGCCTCGCGCCCGGACACGTCGAATTCTCGGCGTGTCCCCGCTCGCCCGTGCCGTCCCGTAGGCAGGAAAGAGTGGCCTAAATCACTCAGTGCGTGATCGGACTGGCCGGTGCCTGCCGTACCTCCATTCCTGGGTTTGTCGCGCCCGAGCCGGGGAAAGGGCAGCGCGCGGGGTGGGAGAGGAGTGCCGGGTGCCGGTGGACGTGGACCCTGGGTGCGAGCTGTGCACGGGGAGTCTGCCGGCGGGCTGGGTGTTGGCGTACCGGAACGGTGACGCGCCGGGTGAAGGTACCCGGGAGACGATGCTGACCCTGGGCAACGGGTACCTGGCCACGCGGGGGGCGGCTCCGGAGGCGTGGGCAGACGGTGTTCACTATCCCGGCACCTACCTGGCCGGTTTCCACAACCGGCTCTCCGGCACCGGCCTGCCGGACGGCACGGAGAGCATCGTCAACCTGCCGAACTGGCTGCCGTTGACGTTCCGTCCCGCCGGCGGCGACTGGTTCACGCCGGGGCAGGGGCGGCGCGAGCACGAGCACCGGATGCTGGATCTGCGGCGCGGGGTGTACCTGCGGGAGCTGCTGGTGGTCGACCGTGATGGGCGGCGGACCCGGATCCGGCAGCGCCGGCTGGTGTCGATGGCGAATCCTCATCTGGCGGCGCTGGAGACGAGCATCGTCGCGGAGAACTGGTCAGGCCGATTGGAGATCAGGTCGGGCATCGACGGTCAGGTGGTCAACGCGAACGCGCCAGCGGAGGCGGGTAGCTGCGGCCGCCACCTCACCGATGTGGCCACCGGCGGGGACGACGCGGACACCGTCTGGTTGACGGCGTCGACAACCAGCTCTCGGCACGAGGTGGCCGTCACCGCGCGCACCAGAATCACCGACGCCCCCGTCGCCCACGGCAGGCAGGCTGCGATCCACGGGCCGGACGACGTGACTCAGGTGATCGGGATCGACGTGACGCCCGGGGAGCGGGTCCGGGTGGAGAAGACGGTCGCGGTGTTCACCACCCGGGACCGAGCGGTGCCCGAGCCGTTGGCGGCCGCTCGCGAGGAGCTGCGGCACGCGGGGGCGTTCGGCGTCTTGCTGGCCGCGCACGTCGCCGCGTGGGCCCGGTTGTGGGACCGGTTCCGGCTCGATGTCGGCGAGGAGCACGCCTGGCAGTTGCCGGTACGGGTGAAGACCTTCCATCTGCTGCAGACGCTGTCGCCGCACACCGTCGACCTGGACGCCGGTGTGCCCGCGCGGGGGCTGCACGGCGAGGGCTACCACGGGCACATCTTCTGGGACGAGCTGTTCGTCTATCCGTACCTGAATCTGCGGTTGCCGGAGCTGACCCGGGCCCTGCTGGAGTACCGGCACCGGCGGTTGACGGCGGCGCGTCGGCAGGCGGCCGAGGCGGGAATGGCAGGCGCCCTGTTTCCCTGGCAGAGCGGCGACAGCGGCCGGGACGAGAGCCCCAGTAGTTCGCCGTCCCCAGTGACCGGGGAGTGCGTGGACGACTACACGGGCCGGCAGCAGCACGTCAACCTGGCGGTGGCCTACTGCGTGTGGCGGTACTGGGAGACGACGGGTGACCTGTCCTTCCTCGCCGGCTCTGGGGTGGAGTTGCTGACCGAGACAGCGCGGTTCTGGGCCGGACTGGCCACCTACCAGCCGTCCGACGACCGGTATGACATCCGCGCGGTGATGGGGCCCGACGAGTATCACGACGGGTACCCGGGCCGGCCGGGCCAGGGGCTGGACAACTCCGCGTACATCAACGTGATGGTCGCCTGGGTGCTCGGCCGCGCCGAGGAGGCCAGCGCGATCCTCAGCCGGCATCCGGGGGCGCTGCCGTGGCGTGAGGTCACCGCCACTGACGACGAGCGCCGCCGGTGGCGACACATCGCGCGTCGGCTGCGGCTGGCCTTCCTCGACGACGGGGTCCTCGCCCAGTTCGAAGGGTACGGCGATCTTGCGGAACTGGACTGGGACCGCTACCGGCGGCGGTACGGCGATCTGCGGCTGCTGGGGTCGCTGCTGCAGGCCGAGGGAGATGACCCGAACCGCTACAAGATCTCCAAGCAGGCCGACGTGCTGATGCTGCTGTACCTGTTCGGCGCCGACGAACTCGCCGGGCTGGTGCGCGGCCTGGGGTACGAGTTCGACCCGGCCTGGATCCCCGCCACCGCCGATTACTACCTGTCCCGCACGGCCCACGGCTCCACCTTGAGCCGGATCGCGCACGCGTGGGTACTGGCCCGGACGGACCGCCGTCGGTCCTTCGAGATGCTGCTGGCCGCGCTCGGCACCGATCTCGCCGATCCGGAGCACAGCTCGACGCGCAACGGCATCCATCTCGGCGCCACCGTCGGAACGCTCGACATCCTGCAACGGTGCTACACCGGACTGGAGGTCCGTGGCGACGTCCTGCGGCTCAACCCGCTGCTGCCGGAAGGGCTGGACGGGCTCGACTGCGTCATCCGGTACCGCCACCAGTTGATCTCCCTGCATGTGGATCACGAGCGGTTGCAGATCACCGCCGTCCCCGGGTCGGACCAACCCGTCCAGGTGGCCGTCCGGGACCGGTCCTTCCAGCTCGCCCCCGGCTCGACCGTCACCGTCGCGCTGCACCCTTTTGCCGCGCCAGCGGATCAACCGGATCACCGCGACCGGCGAGGGCGGGTCGACGAATGACTGGTGTCTCGCCGGGTACGCGGGCTCCGACACGCGAGGAGAGCGACATGACCCAAACCGTTCCCGACGTGATTGTCCGCTACTACGAGTTGACCGCCGAGCCCGACATCGACGCCTTCGTCGGCTGCTTCACCGACGACGCGATCGTCGCCGACGAGGACCGGACCTACCAGGGCCCGGCGGCCATCCGGGCCTGGCGCGAGCGGACCGCGGCCGAGTTCGACTACAAGTCCGTACCAGAGGCGGTCGAGGAGGAAGCCGGTGGCAACCTGGTGGTGACGACGATGGTCTCGGGCACGTTTCCGGGTAGCCCGGTCCGGCTGCGCCACCGCTTCACGCTTCGCGACCGTCTGATCGGCGCCCTGGACATCCGGCCGTAGCAGAGCGGTAGGCGATTGGCCGGAGGTGCCGCGTGAGCCGACTGTCCCGGGCCGCCGGCCTGCTGGGCCTGCGCTACCCAGGCCGGCCGGAGCTGAACGAGGAGCGTCACGCCACCTGGCTCGAACTCTTCTTCGACCTGGTATTCGTGCTGGCCATGCTCGGCGTGACCGCACGGTTGGACACCCGGACATCGCCGAGCGCAGCACAGCTCGGCGCGGCCATCGCGCTCTACGTGCTCATCCAATGGGCATGGATCGGCCAGTCCTTCTACGACACCCGCTACGACCCGGACGACACTCTGCACCGACTGCTCGTGCTGACCGCGACGGCCGGCGCGGGCGCCATCGCCCTCGGCGTGCCGCATGCGCCGTCCGGCCTGCTGTTGCCGGTCGGGTACCTGATCGTGCGCGGCTGTCTGCTCCTGATGTACCTGCGGCTCCGCCGCGATCGCGGCGCCGGCCGCCGCGCCTGCGCCCACGAAGGGACCGTGCGCGTACACGCCGACGCCGGACGAGCCGGCGGCCCGGCCGGTGCCGCTGCCGCCGGACCCCCGGCACACGCCCGACCACGGCACGGTCCGGGTCACCCTGCGGACCAGCCAGGGCCCGATCGGGCTGACCCTCGACCGGGAACAGGCCCCGTGCACCGTGCAGAGCTTCCTGCACCTGACCCGGAAGAAGTTCTACGACCGGACCCCCTGCCACCGGCTCACCGCCTACCCGACGCTGAAGGTGCTGCAGTGCGGCGACCCGTCCGGCACCGGCGAGGGCGGCCCCGGCTACCGGTACGCCGACGAACTCCCCACCGACCTGCCGCCGGCGCCGACCGACCCGACCGGGGTCCGCCGGCTCTACGCCCGGGGCACCCTGGCGATGGCCAACGCCGGCCCGGACACCAACGGCAGCCAGTTCTTCCTGGTCCAGTCCGACTCGGCGCTGCGCCCCAACTACACCGTCTTCGGCACCATCGACGAGGCCGGGCTGGCCACCCTGGACCGGATCGTGGCCGGCGGGATCGCCGCCACACCGGAGGACCCGGCGCCGGTCGACGGCGCACCGGCCCTGCCGGTGGAGATCTACCGGGCCACACGGGGCCGCTGAGTTCCTTACCCGGCGGGGCGGCGGTCCGCCCCGCCGGGCGAGGTCACTTCAGACGGCGTTGCCCGCCGGCAGCGGCCGGCCTTATCTGATCATTAAGTAGCCGCCCACCTGGTTCACCGGCGAGCCGCACCGGGCAGACTGGGGCAATGCCCCCCGCCGACCCGCCCGCTCAGACTGCCCACCGCCGTCGTATCCAGGCGCTCGTCGCGGTGGTCGCCGTGCTCGCCGTGGCGGTCACGGTCGGCGCCTGGTCGCTGCGGGATCGGGTCGTTGGGGACGGCGGGGCACCGGAGCGGGGTGGCGTGGCCGCCCTGCCGGACGGCACCCCCACCTGTGCCGGCCGGGCGGCCCGGGCGCCCCGTGAGCTACGCGGCATGTGGATCACGACGGTGAACAACATCGACTGGCCGAGCCGGCGCGGGCTGCCGGCCGAGACGGTGCGGGCGGAGTTCCGGGGCTGGCTGGACCTGGCCGTGCGGCGCAACCACAACGCGGTCTTCGTGCACGTGCGGCCGAGCGGGGACGCGCTCTGGCCGTCCAAATACGCGCCGTGGTCGGAGTGGCTGACCGGGCGCCGCGACGGCCGCGACCCCGGCTGGGACCCGATGGAGTTCATGGTCGCCGAGGCGCACGCCCGCAACCTGGAGTTCCACGCCTGGTTCAACCCGTACCGAGGCGGGCAGCCGGCCACGGTGGGCGGGCCCGGCCCGAAGCTGGACCAGCTTGCGCCGACACATCCGCTGCGGCAACACCGCGACTGGGTGGTGACCTACCCCAGCGCCGACCGGCCCGGCAGCCGCCTCTACTTCAACCCGGGCGTCCCGGAGGCGCGCACATTCGTCGAGGACTCGATGCTGGAGGCGGTCCAGCGGTACGACGTCGACGGGGTGCACTTCGACGACTTCTTCTACCCGTACCCGGAGGCCGGGCAGGACTTTCCGGACGGCGCGGCGTTCGCCCGGTACGGCCAGCGGTTCGCGGACAAGCACGCCTGGCGACGGGACAACGTGAACACGCTGGTCCGCGAGATGAGCGAGCGGATCAAGGCGATCAAGCCGTGGGTGAAGTTCGGCATCAGCCCGTTCGGCATCTGGCGCAACAAGCGCACCGACCCGGCCGGCTCGGCGACCGCCGGTTTGCAGAGCTACGACGACATCTACGCCGACACGCGGCTCTGGGTACGGGAGCAGTGGTTGGACTACGTGGTGCCGCAGCTCTACTGGCACATCGGGTTCGGCAAGGCCGACTACGCCAAGCTGCTGCCGTGGTGGGCGGCCACGGTGAGGGGCACCCGGGTGCAGCTCTACATCGGCCAGGCCGACTACCGGGTGGGCGAGCGCGGCGCCTGGCGCGACCCTGCCGAGCTGGACCGCCAGCTCGCCCTCAACCGGCAGCACGGGGTGAGCGGGAGCGTGCATTTCAGCGCCAGCCAGGTGCGCGCCGACAAGCTCGGGGCGGTCAGCCGGTACAGCGAGGCGCACTACGCAGGCCCGGCGCTGGTGCCCGCGATGGCGCAGCTACCGGCGGCGCCGCCGGCGGCACCGGCGGTCACCGGCGCGCGGCGGGAGAGTGCCGGCGGGGTGGCGTTGACCTGGCGCGGGGACGGCGCGGCGAGCTTCGCCGTCTACCGCGTGGACGGCGAAGCGGCCCGGCTCGTCGGCACCGTCCGGGGCGCCGGCTGGGTCGACCGCGGAGCCCCGGCCGACCGCCCGCTCTCCTATTGCGTGTCCGGACTGGACCGCAGCGGGAACGAGGGCCCACTCAGCGCGCCGATGTCCGCCGCCGCGCAGTAGGACTATCGCGACATCGCGCGAAGCATGTCAACGACGAAGCGGTGGTCTTCCAGTTGCGGAAGCCCGGAAACGCCGAACCATCCCACCACGCCGGTGCCGCGAACGCGCAGTGGCACCGCGCCCCCGGCGGCCGCATACCGCGAGGCCGGCAGTCCGAACCTCTCCGCCAGCGTCACCTGCTTGTCCTGGCAGAGCCGTGCCATGTACAGCGACGAGTGCTCGAACCGCATCACCACACGTCCCTTGCGACGCAGCCACGCGTCGTTGTCCGACGTCGAACCCGGCAGGCCGCAGTGGAACAACTGGCGCCCGGCCCGCCACACACCCACCGCGATCGGTAGCTGCTGTTCCCTCCCGGCGGCAACGGCCAGCATCCCCAACTCGTACGCGTCCGACTCCGACAGGCCCGGAAGTTCCAGCTCGCCCTCCTCGTGCAGCAGCTCCTCCAGCGTCGGCCACGGGTCATGGTCAACTGGCATACGCACCTCTTCCTCGTCGCGTGGCGGACTGTCCGGGGTTCCGTGGAGTGTGTTGGTGGACTCAGGCTACGGACGTGATGAACTGGTGGAGCGTCTCTGGTTCCCTATGCGATCCTCGGCAAGCCGGACATCCGGCTGGCGCTGCCGTCCCGGTCGGTTACGGGGGTGGCATGCACGTGGCGGTGGAAGCCGCGGCCGAGGACTGCCCCGCGGACCCGGTGAGGGTGTCGCGGTGCGGTGGTGGGAACCGTGTGCGGCACCTGGCTGACCGGCCTTGATGGGTTGGTCTCCTGGGGTGTCCGTCCCGCCGGACGCTGACCGGCAGATCGCAATGGGGCGTCTGCCGGGGCGGGAACCTGCCGTCGCAAGGGCAGCAGGCGTGAGGTCTTGACCGTTGCAGGTCGGGTCTGCTTCGGGGTGGGTACGGTTTTGCGCCGATCCCGCACCGGCCGGGTCGTGGCGGCTCGGGTTGGTCGACGTGCCCGGTGACGGGCCGGTGTGTCGGTGACTGTCCGGATCGCGGTGTTGCCGTTACGGCCGCGGCGGGTTTTGGCCTGGTTGGCTAGGCCCCGGGCGGCGATCCGTTGCGCCGCGGCGTGGTCACGGTCCATCGACAGGCCGCACGAGCAGGTGGCCCACCGGTACCCGGCGACGCTCCGCTGCGGCGTTTTGACGTGCTTGACCGCACCGCCGCAGCGGGGACAGCCGGACGAGGTACCACGCGCCGGCACAGTGACGACTGCGGTATCTACT
>NZ_JAPFQV010000013.1:0-94513 GCF_033804685.1 Micromonospora sp. RTP1Z1 | reverse complement strand
GCGCCCACATCCACTGGGCCATGATCGACAACATGAGCCGTCGACTGACCCACGAATCGACCCCATCCTGGCGCGATGACCACCCCGAAACAGACACATCCATACACACCTAGACGGGATGCCCTCTGAGCAGTGGCGGTCGCGGGGCGGGGAGTTCCTGACCGAGCCGAAGGATCACGGCGTCGAGATCCGGTGCTACCTGCGGGATCCGGATGGCTACCTGATCGAGCTGGGTCAGGGCACAGGGATCCTCGCCGAAATGGGTCGGGCCGCCTCCGCCTGATTTCGCCGACGGCAAGGCCGCGCCGCGCGGCCTCCGCAGGCGCCGTTTTGCCGGACATCGCTCGGGTAAGCGGCGCTCGTCGCCTCAAAGTTGAGGACGCGATGCACGGTCCGGAAGGAGAACCCGTGAACTACGCCGAGTTTCTCGAAGCGGTGGGACAGCGGACGGGAATGCCAGCGGCGGAGGCGGCGAACGTCATCCGAGCCACGCTCACGACATTGGCGGAACGGATCAGTGGCGGCGAGGCCCGCGACCTGGCCACGCAGCTCCCCGAGGAGTTCCGAGGGTACCTGCACAAGGAAGTGGACTTCGCCGAACGGCTCGATCTCGTGGAGTTCCTCAATGAGGTACGGGCGCGCGCGGGAATGGATGACCAGCGGGCCGCAGAGGGAGCCCGCGCGGTATTGACCACCCTGCGCGAGGCGGTGAGCGCCGAAGAACTCAAGGACCTGGAATCCGAGCTGTCAAAGGACATCCGGCAGCTGCTTCATCCGGTGAACCGCCGGGTCGGAGCGTGACCCGAGCAATCCTTGGAGCACTACCGCCTGCCCCGACTGCGGGCAGGCGGTAGTTCACCTCACGCTGTGAGCCGCGGCGGCAGGTCGTGAGGTGCTCGATGGCGGCAGCCCGCGCTGGCCATGGCGCAACCTCTACCGGCCCAGCGACCCGATCGGCGGGTGGATCTGCGCGACTTCGATGCGGTCCAGATCAGCACCGACGAGTGGACTGCCGATGGTCGCATTGGCGACAACCGGGACATCGACCGGCGAATGATCGACCCGATGTTCGCCAGGATGGCAGGGGACAGCTCGTACCCGGCCACGCGCGGACCCTCCGGCTACGCCGACGATCCTGCTTACCAGGGCCAGAGCGGCCGAATTTCACTAGCGTTCGCTATTGAAATTTTGGCCGCGATGGTCCAGGATCATGATTAACGGCAAGGACCATTGGCGAAAATGGAGGATGTGGCGTGGAACCTGCGCACCGCGCTCGGGGGCGGCTGACGTGACCATCGCACCGGCCCCACGTCGAGTCGACCAGCAACCAGCCCGCGACCTGGTCGCCGCCGAACAGGCTGCCGCCGGGTTTCTGGCCGCACTCGGCATCGACCTGGACTCCGAAAGCCTGCGTGACACGCCGGGTCGGATGGCCCGGGCGTACGCCGAGCTGCTCACCGCGCGGCCGTTCGACCTGACCACCTTCCCCAACGACGAGGGCTACGACGAACTGGTACTGGCCCGCTCCATCCCGATCCGGTCGGTATGTGAACACCACCTGTTGCCGTTCGTCGGTGTCGCGCATGTCGGCTACCTGCCGGGCGACCGGATCCTCGGACTGTCCAAACTCGCCCGCGTCGTGGAGCTCTTCGCCCACCGCCCGCAGGTGCAGGAGCGGCTGACCAAGCAGGTGGCGGACTGGCTGTCCCTCGAACTGGCTCCCAAGGGCGTCGGTGTCGTCATCGAGGCGGAGCATATGTGCATGACGTTGCGCGGCGTGCGGGCCGTCGGCGCCACCACCGTGACCTCCACCCTGCTCGGGACCCTGCGGGACGACGCCCGCTCCCGGGCCGAGTTCTTCTCCCTCACCGGAGCCCACTGACACGATTCGGAGACGCGGCATGGAAAACTTCGTCATCGTCGGCGCCGGCCTTGCCGGCGCCAAGGCCGCCCAGACGCTGCGCGAGGAGGGCTTCGGCGGGCGCGTGATACTGCTCGGTGAGGAGCCCGAACGGCCCTACGAGCGACCACCGCTGTCCAAGGGCCTGCTGCTGGGGACCGCGCCGCGGCGCGACGTCTACGTGCACGCCGCCGGCTGGTACGAGGCGAACGACGTGGAGCTGCGTACCGCGACCCGGGTGACCGGCATCGACCGCGACGCCCGCCAGGTCGTCCTCGACGACGGCGAACGGCTCGGGTACGACAAGCTGCTGCTCACCCCCGGCTCGGCGCCCCGTCGCCTCGAGGTGCCCGGCGCCGACCTCGACGGCGTGTGGTACCTGCGCACCTTGGCGGACTCCGATCGGATCTCCGAAGCCCTCACCGACCAGGCCCACCTGGTGGTGATCGGTGCCGGCTGGATCGGCCTGGAGATCGCCGCCGCCGCCCGCCAGCACGGCGCCGCCGTGACCGTGGTGGAAACCGCCAACCTGCCGTTGCAGCGGGTCCTCGGCGACGAGGTCGCCCGGGTCTTCGCCGATCTGCACCGCTGCCACGGCGTCGCCTTCCACTTCGGCGTCGGGGTCCGACACCTGCGGGGTACCGGACGGGTCTCCTCGGTGCTGCTGACCGACGGCACCGAACTGGCCGCCGACACCGTCGTCGTCGGCGTGGGCATCCAGCCCAACGTGCAGTTGGCCGAGGAGGCGGGCCTGAAGGTGGAGAACGGCATCGTCACCGACGCCCGGCTGCTCACCTCCGACCCGCACATCTACGCCGCGGGTGACGTGGCCAACGCCCACCACCCGATACTGGGCCGGCACATCCGGGTGGAGCACTGGGCGAACGCGCTCAACGGCGGTCCGGCCGCGGCGCGGTCCATGCTGGGCCAGCAGGTCGAGTACGCGCGCCTGCCGTACTTCTTCTCAGACCAGTACGACCTGGGGATGGAGTATTCGGGGTGGGTGGCCCCGGACGGCTACGACCAGGTGGTGTTCCGCGGCGACCCAGCCGTGGTCGGTGGCAGGGCGCCGGAGTTCATGGCGTTCTGGGTCGCCGACGGTCGGGTCCTGGCCGGGATGAACGCCAACGTGTGGGACGTGACCGACCAGATCCAGGCGCTGGTGCGGGCCGGCCACGGGGGCAGGGCCATCGACCTGGCCAAGCTCTCCGACCCGCGGATGCCACTCGGCGACCTGCTGAGCTGAGCGCGCGTGCCGCTGAGCGGGAAGCGGCGGCGGCCCGGGTCAGGCCGGATGGATCTGTACGCAGCAGGCGCCGGGGCTGGGGGCCAGCCGCGCGTGGAGGTCCGTCCGGCCGAGCCCGTCGAGCAGACCGGCGATGAAGGCCTGGTTCAGGCCGCACACCAGCTCGGTCTGCCGGGCGGCGAGTTCGTGGAAGGGGCAGTTCCGCAGCCGGATCAGCACGTCGTCGCCGGCCGGTTCGAAGCCGAGCTCGGCCAGCACCGCCGCGACCGGGCCGCCACCGCCGACCTGGCGACCGATGGCCGCGCCCCGGTGCGCGGCCAGGCGTCGGGCCGCCGACCTGGCGTCGGTGGGATCTTCGGCGACGGCCTGGGCGAGGATCTCGCCGATCAGTTCGTAGCGGCGCGCCGGGATGGTCAGTGCGATGCAGCCCGGCGCCACCTCGTACACCTTCGGCGTTCGGCCACGGCCGCGCGGCTGGTCGGTCGGCGCCTCGTACCGAGCCTGCAGCAGTCCGGCACCGACCAGCTTGTCGAGGTGGAAGGCCGCCAGGTTGCGCGAGATGTGCTGGGCCTCGGCGGCCTCGTCCCGCGTCACCGGGTGATCCTGGCTGCGCACGTAGTCGAAAAGCGCCCGTCGTACCTGGTCGACCAGGGCCGACACCGCCTGCCAGGGGGCCGTTGCCATGCCGAAAAGTTTATCACCAGCAGATCTCGTTGAAATTCTCTTCGCGGGCGCGCCAGCCAGCAGCAGGTCCCGGTGCCGCCACCGGGCGTCCAGCCCCGCCCCGCCGGACCGGTGCGTCGGCGAGCGGGTGCCTCCCGGCAGTAGGGTCTGGTGCTGTGCGTACGAAGCGGGAGTTGGGCGCGGCCATCCGGCGGGAGCGGCGTGCCGCGCTCGTCGTCAACGCCCACTCCCGCCGGGGCCGCCGGCTCTACGAGGGCGCCCGGTCGCGGCTGACGGCGGCCGGCTTCACCCTGCTCGCCACGTACCCGGTCGACCGGCCCGACGAGCTTGAGCAGAGCCTCGTCGAAGCCGCCGACCTCGGGCCGGACCTCCTGGTCGCGGGCGGTGGCGACGGCACGATCGGCACCGCCGCGCGCCTGCTCGCCCACCGTGACATCGCCCTCGGCCTCCTGCCGTTGGGCACCACCAACAACTTCGCCCGTACGGTGGGCATCCCGCTCGACCTGGACGCGGCCGTCGCGGTCCTGACGGACGGCAAGGTGATCGACGTCGACCTCGGGCTCGTCGGCGACATGCGGTTCACCAACCATGTCGGCATCGGCCTCTCCGCCGACGTGATGCTCACCGCGCCGCCGCGGCTCAAGCGGGTCACCGGCCGGCTCGCGTACCCGCTCACCGCCCTGGCGCTGCTGGCCCGGCACCGGCCGCTGCGCGCCACCATCCGCGCCGAGGGGCGGGAGCACGAGTTCGTCACCCACCAGCTGTACGTGGCCAACGGCGGCTTCCACGCCGGCCGGCCGATCACCGCGGACGCGAACGCCGACGACCGGCTCCTGGTCGCGTACCCGGTGGGCGGACCGGCCCGCCGCGAGCTGCTGCGCGACACCGCCCGCAACGCGGCGACCGGGCACCGCCGTACCCTCGGCGAGGACCCGTTCCTCGCCGTCCGCCAACTCTGGCTGGAGACCGACCGACCGGCGCGCGTCGAGGTCGACGGCGAGCCGTACGGCGAGACGCCGATCCGGATCGGCCTGGACCCCAACGCGCTGCGCGTCATGGCCCCCGCCGACAGCCCGGACCGCTAGGGGTCGCCGGCCTCGGACGTCGCCCGCTCCGACGTGCCGGTGAGGCGCTCGCCGCGCGGGCGCGGGCTGTCGGGCAGCTGCCGGCGAGGTGAACTGGTGCTGGCGGCGGGGCGGCTGAGCGGGGATGATCGAGGTTCATTGCGAGGAAACTCCGGATCACTCGATCGGGGGCGGGGAAGTGGGTCGACGCCGATGACCCCGACGCAGCTGCGCGCATATGTCGCCGTGGTCCGGCTGGGATCCGTCAAGCAGGCCGCTGCGCAGCTCGAGGTCTCCGAGGCGGCCGTCTCGCTGCACATCGGACAGTTGCGCAAGGAGTTCGGGGACCAGCTGTTCTCCCGGAAGGCGGCGGGGCTCGCGTTTACCCCTGGCGGGCTGCGGCTGGCCAGTCGCGCGGCCGAGCTGCTGGGCCTGCAGGACCGCACGGTGCTCGAGGTGAGCGCCGCGGGACGCGGCCGCCGGCTGCTGCGGGTCGCCGCGTCCAGCCTGTTCGCCGAGCTCGCCGCGCCGGGGCTGATCGAGCTGTTCGCGAAGCGCGCCGCCGACCTCGATGTCGAGCTGAGCGTGCGCAACCCGGGATCGTTCGAGACGCTGCTGCTGACCCGGGCTGCGGACATCGCAGTCGGGCCGCAGCCGCCGGTCGTCGACACGGCGATCGCCTGCCGGCCGGTGATGAACTACCGGCTCGTGATCGTCGTCGGCCCGGACCATCCGCTGGCCGGCGTGCAGGCGTCGCCGGGGCAGCTGCGCGACCAGACCTGGCTGCTCGGGCCGTCGGCGGCCACCGACCTGGGCGCGGTCCCGGCGATGCTGCGCCGGCTCGCCGTGCCGACGACCGGCAGCAGATCTTCCAGAGCCACGCGGCCGCGCTGGGGGAGGCGAAGCGTGGCAAGGGCGTCGCGCCGGCGCTGTCGTTCACCGTCGCGCCGGACGTCCGCAAGGGCCATCTCCTGTTGCTGGCTGGGCCGCACGCGACGTTCGAGGCCGTCTGGCATTCGCTGGTGCTCACCAACCCGGGCAGCCCGTCGGCTGCGGCCGAGCTGTCTCGGTTCGCGTCGACGCCGCGGGCGATTCAGGCGATGATGCGCGGCGCGGGCGTCAGCGTGGGCCACTTCAAGCCGTCGGTGCACGTGACGCTGTGGAGCTGACTGGCGGCGTCCACCAGGTCCCGGAACGTCCCGGCCGGCAGCAGCCGGTCGCAGTAGGGCAGCGCTGCGGCCATGCCCGCTACCCGAGGGACGAAGCCGGGGGCGCCGGCCCGCGGATTCAACCAGACGATCCGGTACGCGCGGCGGCGCAGCCGGGCCATCATGGCGGCGAGTTCGCCGGGCGGGTCGCTGTCCCAGCCGTCCGAGCCGATCACCACCACCGCCCCGCGGACGGCGTCACCGTGATGGGACGCCAGCAGGGCGCGCAGGTTCGTGGCGATCCGGGTCCCGCCGAACCGGTCGGTCACCGTCGCGCTGGCCTGCGTGTCCGCCACGGCCCCCGAGGGGTGTCGCAGCGCGACCGTGAGCCGGGTCAGCGTCGTCGCGAACGCGAACACCTCCGCGTCGGCGACCACCGCGAACGCCCGCATCAGGTGTAGGTACGCGGTCGCCTGCGCCCGCATCGACTCGCTGACGTCACAGAGCAGCACGACCCGGCGCGGTCGCCGCACCGGCCGCTCGCGGACGACCTCGACGGGTTCCCACGCGGTGCGGCGGGCCCGGGCGATCGTCGGCCGTAGCGCGACCCGACGTCCGGCCGGGCCGATGGCGTGCCGCCTGGTGCGCCGGGTCGGCCAGCCGGCGACGGCCGCGCGCAGGGCGTCACCGAGCAGCGCGACCTGCGCTCCGTCGAGCTCCTCGAACGGCCGGTCGGCGAGCACGGCGAGGGCGCTGGGGCGCCGCTCGGGCAGCCGCATCGCGGCTTCGGACTCCCGCGCCTCGGTGACGGCCGGTGGCAGCGTCGCCCACGGCAGCCCACCGCCGGGGCCCGCGTCGTCGGTGTCCCCGGGCACCGGCACGTGCACGTCGTCGCGGCGGCCGGGCGGGGCCGCGGACCGGGTCAGCGGCAGCGGCGGCGCGTAGGCGAAGACGGCTGCGAAGACGCGGTCGAACGCGGCGAGGTGGGCGTGCCGCCGGACCAGGCTGATCCGGGCGGTCCAGTAGAGCGTGGACATCTCCACGGGTGGGCTGGCGGCGAGCGCCCGGACGAAGTCGTCGACCTCGGTGAGCCCGGCGGGGACGCCGGCGTGCCGCAGCCGGTCGGCGAGAGCCACGGCGAACGCGGCACGGTCGATCCCGCGCAGCATGGGGGAACTCACCGGCGCGCGACCAGCCAGGCGATCACCGCGCCGACCGCGACGAGGCCGGCGAGCACCGGCACGAGCCGCTTGGAGATCGAGCGACCGGCAATGCTGAGCAGGTCGAGCGCCTCAGCTTCGGCCGCGGGCTCGGCGAGGGTGGCGGCCGGGGGTTCGATGGGCGTGGGCTCCACGGCGGCGGTGTCGTGCGTGGTCGCGGCGGATACGACCGCGACGGGCGCGGGCCGGGCGGCGGACGCGGCCGGGATGCCCGCCGGCTGGGCGGCCGGCGCCGCCCTGCCCGTCGCCTCGGCCGCCAGCTTGGCCTCGAGGTTGGTGACGAACTGAGCCAGCAGCTTGCCCGATACCTCCTTGATCATGCCGCCGCCGAACTGGGCCAGCCTCCCCGAGATTCGCAGGTCGGTGTCCACGCTGACCAGCGTCCGGTCGCCGTCCCGCCGCAGCTGGGCGGCGACCAGCGCGACCGCGTTGCCCGCCGACCGGGCATCGCGGCCCTTCGCGTCGATCACCCCGCGGTACTGCGCGTCGTCCTTCTCGACGAACTGCGCGGTGCCCGCGAACTCGGAGATGACCGGCCCGACCTTGACCTTCACCTTGCCCCGGTAGACGTCGCCGTCTACGCCGGTCAGCTGGGCGCCCGGCAGGCACGGCGCGATCCCTTCGAGGTCGGTGAGGACCGCCCAGGCCCGCTCGATCGGGGTGTTGACCGCGAACTCGTTGGTGATCTTCATGGCTGACGCTCCTGGTAGGTGCCGAGCGCGGCGGCGACGGCGGCGCGGTCGTCGGGGGTCTTGGCGATGGTGCCGATGGTCCGGAGGACGTCGCCGGCGGCGAGGTCGGTGGCGCCGAGCACGGACAGCGCGGCGACCCAGTCGATGGTCTCGGCCATGCCGGGCGCCTTGTCCAGCTCCAGGTCGCGTACGCCGCCGATGAACTCGGTCGCCGTGCGGATCAGCGGCTCGGCCGCACCCGGCACGGCCCGGCGGACGATCTCGGCGGCCCGGCCCGGCTCCGGGAAGTCGATCCAGTGGTACAGGCAGCGGCGGCGCAGCGCGTCGTGTAGCTCCCGGCTGCGATTGGAGGTGAGCACGACGACCGGCGGCGTGCTCGCGGTGAACGTGCCGAGTTCGGGGATCGTGATGCCGGCCTCGCCGAGGAACTCGAACAGCAGCGCCTCGAACTCGTCGTCGGCGCGGTCGATCTCGTCGATCAGCAGCACCGGCGGGACCGGCCCCTGATGGCGTACGGCCCGCAGGATCGGCCGTTCCTGGAGGAACTCGGCACTGAACAGGTCGGCGTCGGTGAGTTTCGCGTGCTGCGCCTCGGCGAGCCGGATCGCGAGCAGCTGCCGTTGGTAGTTCCACTCGTAGAGCGCCTCGCCGGCGGTCAGGCCCTCGTAGCACTGCAGCCGGATCAGCGTCGTGTCCAGCGCCCGGGCCAGGGCCTTGGCAGCCGCGGTCTTGCCGACGCCGGGCTCGCCCTCGAGCAGCAGCGGCTTGCCGAGCTTCAGCGCCAGGAACAGGGCCATCGCCATGCCGTCGTCGACCAGGTAGTCGACGGCGTCGAGGCGGCGCCGGACGGCCAGGGGATCTTTCACCGCGCGTCGCCCGCCAGCAGCCGCTCGTAGTCCGCGCGGGTGTCCACGTCGATCGGCACCGGCCCGTCGGCGTGCACCTCGGTCACCGGGTGGCGGCCGGAGTGCAGCAGCTTCCAGACGGCCTTGTCGCCGTGCAGGCCGCGCAGCTCGGGAAAGACCTCGCGGCCGAACCGGAACGGATGCCCCAGCCCGTCGGAGTACCGACACACGCCGAGCGTGGTGGCCACCGAGGCGACCCGCCGGACGTCGGCTGCACGCACGCCGGGCTGGTCGCCGAGGAGCAGGAGGAGCCCGTCGGCGCGCGGGTCCACCACGTTCACCGCCGCGCTGATCGACGACCCGCACCCGGTGCTGAACGCCGCGTTTTCGACGACCTGGACCCCGGTCAGGTCCACCCGGTCGCGGACCAGGTCTGCCGCGCCGCCCAGCCCCACGAGCAGCTGATCGAAGCCGCACGAGCGGGCCAGCTCCAGGGTTGCGTCGAGCAGTGTCCGCCCGCGGTACGGCAGCAACTGTTTGGCCTCGCCGAGGCGCACGGACGCCCCTGCGGCGAGCACCAGGCCGGTGACGAACACGGCTACGCCGCCGTGAAGCTCGCGAGGCAGCCGGCGCAGCAGAACCACAAGTCCCGCTCGTCGACCCGCGCGTGCGGCGTCTCCGGCCCGACCAGCACGGTCATCCCGCACACCGGGTCGACGGCCTGTTGCGGCCGCGCAGCGGGCGCGCTCGGGGACGGGGCCAGCCCGTCCACCCTGATCGCCCGGACCACCTCAGCCATGATCGACAGGGCGATCTCCTGCGGCGAACGGGCCCCGATGTCCACCCCGGCCGGCGAGTGGATGCGGGCCCGTTCGGCGTTGGTCAGCTTCAACTCGTCGAGCAGGACCGCGCCGCGCTTGCGGCTGGCGACCAGCGCGACGAAGCCCACCCCGGCGTCCAGCGCGGCCCGGATCGCGTCCTGCTCGCCCTTGCCGAGCCCGGCCACCACGACCGCGGTCGCGCCCGCGTAGTCGCCGGACACGGAGACCTCGAAGTCGAGGAACGCCGCCAGCGTCGCCACCGCGGCGCTGATCGGCGTGCTGCCGGCCAGCCCCAGCACGGGCGCGGGCAGCACCGGCCGCAGGAAGATCTCGATCGCGCCGCCCGAGTGGCACGGGTTGACCACGACCCGCGCCCCCGGGGTCTCGGGGAACGTCGCCGTGCCGTCCGGCAGCACTCGCAGCAGCAGCGTGTTGCCGTCCCGCAGGGTGTCGAGCGCGGCCGCCCGCACCGAACTCTCGGCGCACACCCCGCCGACAAAGCCCTCGATCGAGCCGTCCGACAGGATCACCGCGGCGTCTCCCGGCTGCGCCGACGTCGGCTCCTGGGCGCGGACCACGGTGGCGTGCACGAATGGCTCGCGCGAGACGGTCAGCTCGCGGGCGCGGTCGGCGATCGTCGTCATGATTGGCCCCTTCAGATCGGCGGCCGCGCTTGACCGCGCATCGCGTCCCAGACCCGCGACGGCGTCAACGGCATGTCGGCATGCCGTACGCCGAAGGGTTTGAGGGCGTCCACGACCGCGTTGACGATCGCTGGCGGCGAGCCGACCGTGGCCGACTCACCCACGCCCTTCGCGCCGATCGGGTGGTGCGGCGACGGGGTGACGGTGAAGCCGGTTTCCCAGTCGGGCACCTCGAGCGCCGTCGGGATCAGGTAGTCCATCAGCGACGCGCCGAGGCAGTTGCCGTCCTCGTCGAATGCGATCATCTCCATCAGCGCCATGCCGACCCCGTCGGTCAGGCCGCCGTGCACCTGCCCCTCGATGATCATCGGGTTGATCCGGGTGCCGCAGTCGTCGACCGCGATGAACCGCCGCACCTTCACCTGCGCGGTGCCGGGATCGACGTCCACCACACAGATGTACGCGCCGTGCGGGTAGGTCAGGTTCGACGGGTTGTAGCAGATCTGCGCCTCGAGCCCGCCCTCGACGCCCTCGGGCAGCTCGCCGGCGCCGTGCGCGCGCATGGCGATGTCCTGGATCGTGACGGACTTGCCCGGGTCGCCCTTGACGTGGAACGCGCCCTTCTGCCAGTCCAGGTCGGCGACCGAGACCTCCAGCATGCCGGAGGCGATGATCCGGGCCTTGTCGCGGACCTTGCGGGCGACCAGGGCCGCTGCCGCGCCCGACACGGGCGTCGAGCGGCTGCCGTACGTGCCGAGGCCGAACGGCGTGTTGTCGGTGTCGCCGTGCACCACGTCGATGTCGGCCGGCGGGATCCCGATCTCCTCGGCGACGATCTGCGCGAACGTCGTCTCGTGCCCCTGGCCCTGGGACTGCACGCTGAGCCGGACCACGGCCTTGCCGGTCGGGTGCACGCGCAACTCGCAGCCGTCGGCCATACCCAGTCCGAGAATGTCCATGTCCTTGCGGGGCCCGGCGCCGACGGCCTCGGTGAAGAACGAGATGCCGATGCCCATCAGCTCGCCCCGGGCCCGCTTCTCCTCCTCCTCGCGGCGCAACTGGGCGTAGCCGGCGATGTCCATCGCCAGCCGCATGGTGGGCTCGTAGTCGCCGGAGTCGTACACCCAGCCGGTCTTCGTCGTGTATGGGAACTGCTCCGGTCTGATGAAGTTCCTCAGCCGCAGCTCGGCCGGGTCCATGCCCAGCTCGTCGGCGAGGCAGTCGACGATCCGCTCGACCAGGTAGACGGCCTCGGTGATCCGGAACGAGCAGGCGTACGCGACGCCGCCGGGCGCCTTGTTGGTGTAGACCGCGGTCATCTTGCAGTAGGCGGCCTCGATGTCGTAGCTGCCGGTGAACACGCCGAAGAAGCCGGCCGGGTACTTCACGGGCGCGGCGGTGCCGTTGAACGCGCCGTGGTCGGCGAGCACGTCGGTGCGGATGGCCAGGATCCGGCCGTCCCTGGTCGCTGCGATCTCGCCGCGCATGATGTAGTCGCGGGCGAAGCCGGTGCTGATGAGGTTCTCCGAGCGGTCCTCCATCCACTTCACCGGCTTGCCGGTGACGATCGAGGCGACGATCGCGCAGACGTACCCGGGATAGATCGGCACCTTGTTGCCGAACCCGCCGCCGATGTCCGGCGAGATCACCTGGATCTTGTGCTCGGGAATGCCCGCCACGATGGCGTAGAGGGTGCGGTGTGCGTGCGGTGCCTGGGTGGTGGACCAGAGCCGCAGCTTGCCGTCGACCGCGTCGAAGTCGGCGACCGCCCCGCACGTCTCCATCGGCGCCGGGTGCACCCGGGGATAGACGAGGTCCTGGCTGACCACGACGTCGGCGCGCGCGAACACGGCCGCGGTGGCCGCCTCGTCGCCGGTCTCCCAGTCGAAGCAGTGGTTGTTCGCCTTGCCCTCGAGGTCGTCGCGGATCAGCGGGGCGCCCGGCTCCAGCGCGCGGCGGGCGTCGATGACCGGCTCGAGGATGTCGTACTCGACGTCGATCAGCTCGAGCGCGTCCCGCGCCGCGTACCGGTCCTCGGCTACGACGAACGCCACCTCCTGGCCCTGGAAGCGCACCTTGTCGGTGGCGAGCACGGCCTGCACGTCGTTGGAGAGGGTCGGCATCCAGGCCAGGCCCTGCTGCGCCAGCATCGCCCCGGTCACGACCGCCCTGACCCCGGGCGAGGCCTCGGCGGCGCTCGTGTCGATGCCGACGATCCGGGCGTGCGCGACCGGCGCCCGGAGAATGGCGAGATGCAGCATGCCGGGCAGCTGGATGTCGTCGACGTACCGGCCGCGGCCGCGGACGAACCGCGGGTCCTCCTTGCGCAGCATCCGGCCGTGTCCGACCGGCTTCTGGTCGTTGTCGTGGAAGGTGTCCACGCGCTCGTGCACGGTCGTCATGCGACGCTCCCGGCGGGCTGGCCGGCGTCCGCGATCTCGCCGGCTTCGCGTGATTCGGTGGTCTCGGCGACCCGGGCCGCGGCGGCAGCCACGGCGGCCCAGCGGACCGAGCGCACGATGGTGGCATAGCCCGTACACCGGCAGATCTGGCCCGAGATCGCCTCGCGGATCTCCGCCTCGGACGGGTCCGGGTTGGTGTTGAGCAGCGCCCGGGCGGTCATCATCATCCCGGGCGTGCAGAAGCCGCACTGCAGGCCGTGGCACTGGATGAAGCCCTGCTGGATCGGGTCGAGCTCGGCGCCCGTGGCCAGGCCCTCGACCGTGCGCACCTGGTGGCCGCCGGCCATCGCGGCGAGCACCGTGCACGACTTCACCGGCTCGCCGTCCAGCCAGACCACACACGTGCCGCAGTTGCTGGTGTCGCAGCCCCAGTGCGTGCCGGTCAGGCCGAGCACGTCCCGCAGGAAGTGGACCAGCAGCAGCCGGCCCTCGATCTCCCGGGTGACCTCGACGTCGTTGACGGTCATCGTGACCTGCATGCTCAACTCCTCGCCCGTTCGACGGCCCGGCGCAGGGCCCGGTTGGTCAGCTCGGCGGCCAGATGCCGCTTGTAGTCGGCGCTGCCGCGCTGGTCGGTGACCGGGTCGCAGCTGCGCGCCGCGATCGCCCCGGCCTGCTCGAAGAGGCTCTCGGTGGGTTCCCGGCCCCGCAGCGCCGCCGAGATCGCCGGGATGCCCGTGGTGTTCGGCCCGACCGCGGCGAGCCCGACCCGGGCGTCCGCGATCACGCCGCCGTCGAGCCAGACCGCCGCGCCGGCCGAGACCACGGCCCAGTCGCCGGCCCGGCGCTCGACCTTCTCGTACGCGCTGCCGCCGCCCGGCCGCACCGGCAGCCGGATCTCGACCAGGATCTCCGCGTCGCCGACCGTCGTCTCGTACGGCCCGACGTGGAACTCTTCCATGGACACGACACGCTCGGCGCCGCCCGGCCCGCGGATCACACAGCTCGCGTCCAGCGTCGTGCAGACCGCGGACAGGTCCTCGGACGGGTCCGCCTGGCAGAGCGAGCCGCCCAACGTGCCCCGGTTGCGCACGACCGGGTCGGCGATCACCCGCTCGGCATCGGCGAAGATCGGGAACGCCGCGGCCAGTCCGGCGGACTCGAGCAGCTCCCGGTGCCGGGTGAGCGCGCCGATCCGCACCTCGTCCGGGCCCGGCTCGATGTAGCCGAGTTCCGCGTGCAGGTCGTTGATGTCGATCAGGTAGTCGAAGTTGGCCAGGCGCAGCTTCATCATCGGCAGCAGGCTGTGCCCGCCGGCGATCAGTCGCGCGTTGCTGCCCAGCCGTTCCATCAGGCCGATGGCCTGGTCCACAGTGGTAGCGCGCTCGTACTCGAACGGTGCCGGGACCTGCATGTCCACCTCCGCAGTCCGGCAAAATCTGGCCCCGGCGCGTACCAAAGTCAACGCTGACCTAAGCAATTGCTTAGGTCGGCGTTGACGGTGCCGCCGCGGCTCACGGATCGTGCGGCCATGCGGGACATCGTCGACGGGCTGACGGCTTGGCGGGCCGCCGGCGTCGCATTCGCCACGGCGACCGTCGTACGGACCTGGCGGTCGGCGCCCCGGCAGCCGGGCGCGGCCATGGCGGTCTCCGCCCGCGGCGAGGTCCTGGGCAGCATCTCGGGCGGCTGTGTCGAGGGCGCGGTCTACGAGCTCTGCCTGGCATCGATCGAGACCGGCAAGGCCCGGACCCAGACCTACGGCGTAAGCGACGACGACGCGTTCGATGTGGGCCTGACCTGCGGCGGCACGATCGAGATCCTGGTCCAGCCGGACGTCGCGATGACCGAGCCCGACGAGGTGCTCACCGCGATCCGGGACGGCCGGCCGGTCGCCACGGCGTCGGTTGAGGACGCGCAGTTGGTGGTCTGGCCTGGCCGGGTCGCGGGCAGCCTCGGCGAACCCGGCCTGGACCACGCGGCGGCGCAGCAGGCGGCCGGCATGCTCGCGCTCGGCACCACCGGCACCGTCCACCTGGGTGCGAACGGGGAGCAGCGGCGCGACGAGATGAGCGTCTTCGTCCAGTCATACGTGACCCCGCCCCGGATGATCGTCTTCGGTGCGATCGACTTCGCCGCCGCGCTGGCCCGGATCGGCCGGTTCCTCGGCTACCACGTCACGGTCTGCGACGCCCGCCCCGTGTTCGCCACCCGCAAGCGCTTCCCGGACGCCGACGACCTCGTCGTCCAGTGGCCGCACAAGTACCTGGAGTCGACGGCCGTCGACGGGCGCACAGTGCTCTGCGTGCTGACCCACGACCCGAAGTTCGACGTGCCGCTGCTCGAGGTCGCCCTGCGCACCCCGGCCCGCTACATCGGCGCGATGGGCAGCCAACGCACCCACTCCGACCGACTGCGCCGGCTGCGTGAGGCGGGTGTGGACGAGGCCGCCCTGGCCCGGCTCTCCTCCCCGATCGGGTTGGACCTCGGCGCGCGGACGCCGGAGGAGACGGCCGTGGCGATCGCCGCCGAGATCATCGCCCAGGCCTGGGGTGGCTCGGGTCGCCCTCTCACCGGCCTCGAGACCCCGATCCACCACCCTTGACCAGCGGCGCCCGCGCCGCAAACTGCACCGAACGTACTTCAACTGGGGACAAGGCGTACTTGGCGCGCCGGGATCAGACGTGCGTGATCACGTCCTTGCCGTACGAGGAGAGGGTCTTCTCCTTGTCGTCATGCATGAGGTAGAGGGCGAAGTTGTGCACCCCAATCTCCTTGAGCTCCTGCAGCCGGTCGACGTGGGCTGACTCGGGGCCGACGAGGCAGAACCGGTCGACGATCTCATCGGGCACGAAGTCTGTGGACGGATTGCCCGCGCGGCCGTGGTGTGCGTAGTCGTAGCCGTCGCGACCGCTGATGTAGTCGGTGAGCGCCTTCGGCACCACCCCGGAGTCGCCGTAGCGGGCGACCAGGTCGGCCACGTGGTTGCCGACCATGCCGCCGAACCAGCGCAGCTGATCCCGTTGGTGCGCGAGGTCCGTGCCCACATAGGCGGGTGCGGCCACGCACATCGTGATCGAGTCGGGATCTCGGCCTGCGGCGGTGGCCGCGTCGCGTACCGAGCCGATCGTCCAGCGGGCGATGTCGGGATCGGCCGTCTGCAGGATGAAGCCGTCGGCCTGCTCGCCGACCAGCCGCAGCGCTTTCGGACCGTAGGCGGCCATCCAGATCTCCAGCTTGCCGTCACGCACCCACGGGATGCGCACCGGCGTGCCGTGGTGTTCGACCTCGTTGCCTTCGGCCAGCTCCTTGATCACGTGCATGGCCGCTTTCAGCGTGGTCAGGCTCGCCGGCGGCTGGCCGATGACCCGTCGGGCCGAGTCGCCGCGGCCGATCCCGCACACGGTGCGGTTGCCGAACATGTCGTTGAGCGTGGCGAAGAGCGACGCGGTGACCGACCAGTCGCGGGTGCTCGGGTTGGTCACCATCGGCCCGACGATCAGGTGCTTGGTCGCGGCGAGGACCTGCGAGTAGATGACGAACGGCTCCTGCCACAGCACGCAGGAGTCGAACGTCCACCCGTAGCGGAACCCGTTGTCCTCGGCGGCGGTGAGGCCCGCCACGACGTCGCGAGCGGGCGGGTCGGTCTGCAGTACGACACCGAAGTCCACGGTTCCTCCTTGTCAGACCAGGTATTGACTGAGATCGCGCTTCAGGAACGTGCCGTGCCCGGCCGCGCCGTGGAAGGCGTTGTCGTCGACGACGACCCGACCACGGGACAGCACGGTGGAGACCTTCCCGGTCAGCTCCATGCCCTCGTACGCGGAATAGTCCACGTTCATGTGGTGGGTGCTGGCCGAGATGGTCTGCTCGGCCGTCGGGTCGTACACCGCGATGTCCGCGTCCGCGCCCGGAGCGATGACGCCCTTGCGCGGGTAGAGGCCGAACATTCTGGCGGGCGTGGTGGAGCTGATCTCCACCCAGCGCGCCAGGGTGATCTCGCCTTTCACGACGCCCTGATAGAGCAGGTCCATCCGGTGCTCGACGCCCGGCATCCCGTTCGGGATCTTGGAGAAGTCTCCGCGGCCCAGCTCCTTCTGGTCCTTGAAGCAGAAGGGGCAGTGGTCGGTCGACACCAGCGACAGGTCGTTGGTGCGCAGGCCCCGCCACAGTTCCGCCTGGTGCTCCTTCGGGCGCAGCGGAGGAGAGGCGACGTACTTCGCGCCCTCGAAGTCGGGCCTGGCCAGATCCTCCAACGACAGGAACAGGTACTGCGGGCAGGTCTCCGCGAACACGTTCTGGCCCGTGTCGCGGGCCTGGGTGACCGCGTCCAGGGCCTGCGCGGCGGACAGGTGCACGATGTACAGCGGCGAGCCGGTGACCTTTGCCAGCGCGATCGCCCGCGAGGTGGCCTCGCCCTCCAGCTCGGGCGGCCGGGTCAGCCCGTGCTCCACGGGTTCGGTGCGCCCGCTGGCCAGCGCCTGCAGGATGAGCTGGTCGATCGCGATGCCGTTCTCCGCGTGCATCATGATCATCGAGCCGGTGTCCCGGGCCTTCTGCATCGCCCGCAGGATCTCCCCGTCCGTGGCGTAGAAGACACCCGGATAGGCCATGAACATCTTGAACGTGTTGACGCCCGCGTCGATGCAGGCCTCCATCTCCTTGAGCGACGTGTCGTTGACGTCCGAGACGATCATGTGGAACGCGTAGTCGATCGCGCATTTCCCGTCGGCCTTGCTGTGCCATTTGTCCAGCGCGGACAGCAGGGACGTGCCCTTGCCCTGTACGGCGAAGTCCACGATCGTCGTCGTGCCGCCCCAGGCTGCCGCCATCGTCCCGGTCTCGAAGTTGTCCGCCGAGAACGTGCCGCCGAACGGCATCTCCATGTGCGTGTGCCCGTCGATGCCGCCGGGCACCACGTACTTTCCGGCGGCATCGATCACGCGCTCGGCCCCGGACGCCCACTGCTGCGCCAGACCGGAGTCCGGTGCGGCGAGCGCGGCGATCCGCTCGCCCTCGACCAGCACGTCGGCCGGGTACGCCCCGGTGGCGTTGACGACTGTTCCGTTGCGGATGAGAATGCTCATGGCTTCACCAGCGATTCGTACGTCTCCGGCCGGCGGTCGCGATAGAACGCCCACAGGTCGCGCACCTCGGCCAGCTTGTCCATGTCGAGGTCGCGGACGACGACCTCATCCTCGGTGTCCGACGCGGCGTCGCCGACCAGTTGCCCGCGCGGGTCAACGAAGTACGACTGGCCGTAGAAGTCGTTGTCGCCCAACGGCTCCACGCCGACCCGGTTGATCGCGCCGACGTAGTACTCGTTGGCGACCGCGGCCGCGGGCTGTTCCAGCCGCCACAGATACTCCGACAGGCCGCGGCTCGTGGCGGAGGGGTTGAACACGATCTTCGCGCCGGCCAACCCCAGTGCGCGCCAGCCCTCCGGGAAGTGCCGCTCGTAGCAGATGTAGACGCCGATGCGGCCGACGGCCGTGTCGAACACCGGATAGCCGAGGTTTCCCGGCTTGAAGTAGAACTTCTCCCAGAACCCCTTCACTTGCGGAATGTGGTTCTTGCGGTGCTTACCGAGGTAGGTGCCGTCGGCGTCGATCACCGCGGCGGTGTTGTAGTAGACGCCCGGCTGTTCCTGTTCGTACATCGGCACAATCAGGACCACGCCGTGCTGCTCGGCGACCTCGCGCATCAGCGCGGTCGTCGGCCCGTCCGGAATCATCTCCGTGTACGAGTAGTAGTCCGTGTCCTGTACCTGGCAGAAGTACGGGCCGTAGAACAGCTCCTGGAGGCAGACCACCTGTGCGCCCTGCGACGCGGCGCTGCGGATCGCCTCGACCGCGCCTGCGATCATGGAATCCTTGTCGCCGGTCCACTTCTGCTGCACCAGGCCGGCTCGGATGATGTTGCTCATCTGTTCTCCCCCTTGGCGTGGGCGGTGCGCGGCAGCGTCAGCGCCAGGTACACGACGAACGCGCTGACGAGACCGGCGACCCAGCTGTAGTCGTAGAGCGGCTTGAGGAACGGGATGAGTCCGTCCTCGGGGAAAGGTCCCTTGCCGGGCGCGGAGTGGGCGCCTCCCACGGCGAGGACCGCGCCGACGACGGTGGCGACGACCGCCGCCCAGTTCCAGCCGCCGGAGAACCAGTACCTGCCCTCGGGGCGGTAGAGGGCGGGCAGTTGGAGGCGGGTGCGGTTGCGGACCCAGTAGCCGGCGATGAGTACGCCGGCGACGGCGCCGAGCAGGCCGCCGTAGAACCCGAGCCAGACGAAGATGTAGATGTTGGGGTCCTGCACCAGGCGCCACGGTTGGATCAGGATGCCGAGCACGCCGGTTATCAGGCCGCCGGTCCGGAAGTTGACCAGTCGGGGTGCGGCGTTGGAGAAGTCGTACGCCGGGCTGACCGTGTTCGCGGCGACGTTCACCGACAGCGTCGCGACCACGACCGTGAACAGGCCGAGCGCGACGACCAGCGGGTTCTCGAACTTGGCCGCGAGCTGGATGGGGTCCCAGATCGCCTCGCCGTAGATCACGGCGGTGCCCGAGGTGATCATGATCGACAGGAGGGCGAAGAACGACATCGTGGTGGGTAGACCGAGGATCTGGCCGTACGCCTGCTGCCGCTGGCTGCCGCCGAACCGGGTGAAGTCGGGGATGTTCAGCGAGAGTGTCGCCCAGAACGCGATCATCGCCATCAGCGAGGGCGCGAACAGCTTCCAGAAGTCGACGCCCCAGCCCAGCTTCGACGGCTGGGACAGGATCGGGCCGAGCCCGCCCGCCTCGACCAGCACCCAGATCAGCAGGGCGACGGCGACCACGATGACGAACGGCGCGGCCCAGTTCTCGAAGCGCCGCAGCGTGTCCATGCCCCGCCAGATGATCGCCATCTCGATCGCCCAGAACAGGAAGAACGACGCCCACAGCGTCCACGGGTAGTCCATGACGTGCGCCGCGTCGACCCACCAGGAACCCAGCAGTTTGCCGGCGATCGCGTAGATCGCCTCGCCGCCGATCCAGGTCTGGATGCCGAACCAGCCGCAGGCGATGAAGGCGCGCAGCAGGGCCACGAGGTTGGCGCCGCGCACACCGTAGAACGCGCGGGCGAAGACCGGGAACGGGATGCCGTACTTCGTGCCCGCGTGGCTGTTCAACAGCATCGGGATCAGGACGAGCAGGTTGCCGAGCGTGATGGTGAGGAACGCCTGCACCCAGTTCATGCCGAGCTGGATGAGCCCGGCGGCGAGCAGATAGGTGGGGATGTTGTGCGCCATGCCGATCCACAGCGCCGCGAAGTTGTACGTGGTCCAGGTGCGCTTCTCGATGGGTACCGGGGCGAGCTCTTCGTTGAAGTACGGGCTGTCGGCGATCGTGGAGAAGTCACGCAGCTCCACTCGGCCATCCGGATGGGTGATCTGTGTGCCCGGCGCGACCGCGGTGGTTTCGGCGGGGGGCAGGGGTTCAACGGCCATTGGTCACCTCCCTGTTACGCTGCTGCAACACTGGCCGACCAACCGGCTCACGCGCTCCTGGTGGGGCGGTTCAGCTCGATCTTTATCTCGGAATGGTGGGTGTCACAGACCCGCCACGGGCAGTGGCAAAGTGTCCACGCTTGCCATGATCAGGGCACACTCTGTCCACCGCATGCCCGCACCGACCTGTCAATCGGCGCGGTGGATGGATTCCGGCGTCCTGCAGGGCCCTTGTCCCGTCACGCGTCGTCGAGTTCGTGCACCAGGAGCGCGACGTACAGCGACAGCATCGACTCAGGGTCCTCCAGCGACACCCCGAGGACCTGCGCGATCCGGGACAGCTGCTGGTAGTAGGCCGTACGGGACAGGTGCGCGGCCGCGGCCGCCGCCGACTTGTTCCCACCCTGCTCGCAGAAACAGCGCAGCAGCTCCACGAGCCGGCTGCGCTGGTTGGCGTCCCGCGCCAACAGCGGACCCAACTCGCGGTTGGCGAATGCCCGGACCCGCTCGTCCTCCCGCAACAGATGCAGGAGGCCGCGCAGGCGCACGTTGTCCAGCTTGTGGTAGAGCTGCGTGCCGGGGGAGCGTAGGGCCGCCCCCGCCACGTGGGCGGCCTCGCCCAGGCTGCGGCGCACCTCGGCGACGTGTGACACGGTGGTACCGACCGCCACCAGCACCGGACCGGCCGCAGAGCGGTGCACCTCTCTGGCCAACCGGCGCAGTACCGCGTCGACCCCGGCCTGCGCGGGCAGCGACAACAACGCGCGAACGCTCGTGTCGTCCACGACGCCCACCAGGGCGGGCACCGCCACCCGCCGCGCCGCCAACGCGGTCGCCTCCGCGAGGTCGCGCAACACCTCCTGCGTGGCCAGCGCAGGGGCGCGTGGCGTCCCGGTCCCGGGCCGGATCGCCACCCCGATCAGCTGCCGCCGCTCGAGGCCGACGCCCAGCGCGGCCGCCCGGGCGGCCAGATCCGGCGGCGGCACTGCCTGACCGAGCAGTTGCGCGAGCAACATGCGGTGCGTCTGCCGCTCCAGACTCTCCCGATCACGCGCCACGAGCCGATGCACCGCCAGCGCCGACGCGGCCCGCTCCGCGACCACCACATGCCGATGCGGCGGAGGAGCCGGCGAGAGCAGGACCAAGCGCCCCCAGTCGGCGCCCTGCGCGCCGACCATCGTGACCAACCAGCCGGCCTCCTCGTCGTGGGCGGTCCGCTCGGGCGCAGCCACGGACCGGGACCGCTCACCCCAGTCGGCCAGCAGCTCGGTGGGATCCTGCCCGGCCGCGTCGTACGCGAGCACGTCGTGTCCCAGCGTCTCCAGCACGACCGGCAGTCCGGAAATCCTGGCCACCTCGCGCAGCACCTCGGCCGGCTCCGCCCCGGCCACGGTGAGCGAAGTGAACGTCTCGTGCACCTGCTCGGCAGCCCGCAGCTCGGCGAGCTGCGCGTCGACGATCAGCTCCACCACCGCCTCGGTGACGGACACGAACCGCGTCTCCTGCGCGAGCGTGATCAGTGGGAGTCGGTGCCGGTCGGCCGCTGTCACGAGCGCCTCTGGTACGTGATCACTCCACCGCCGGACCAGCTCGATCACCAGTCCCGCCGCGCGGACCGCGGCCAGGTCGTCCACGTACCTGGTGAGCGCGGCCGCCTCGTCCGGCAGCGCGATTCCGGTGGTCAGCACCAATTCTCCGCCCCGCAGCAGGTGCGCGATGTCGGCGACCTCCGCCACATGGACCCAGCGGACTCGGCCCTGCATGCCGGCCGATCCGGCCACCACCTGCGGCTTCGCGCGCCGGATCACCGGCAGCGCGACGGCTTCTGCGACGGAGGGGTACATCGCGGCCTGCTTCCTACTTGTTGCTCGTTGTTGAGCGGTTCGGATGGTTCGCTCTCCGCGCGGTGGTGGCCGGGCTGGAGTCCTGGACCGGCAGTCTGGTCCGGTGGCGATCGGTCCTGTCCCGCAGGATCTGCTTCACCTTGTGGTGTGGGGTGTGCAGGGCGATGTCGGGGTCGCCTGCTCGCTGCAGGACGTTGATCGCGGCGTTCACGTCGGCCTGCCACACCACCCCGCACGGGGTGCAGTGAAGCCGGTCCCCGTTGCGTCGGCCGAGCCGGCCGCAGCGGTGACAGGTTTGTGAGGTGTAGGCGGCGTTGACGTGCACGAGCGCAGAACCTCTGCGCTCCGACACGTTCGTTAGGGCCTCGGCGGTGACCCCTTTGGTCCACGCGGCGAGACGCCGGTTGACGTTGCGGCCGAGCGTCTTGCGCCCGACGAAGCGTTTGGTGAGGTCTTCGGCGACCACGGTGGCGGCCTTGTCGAGGACCCGGTGCACGGCGGTGAAGATCTCGGTGCGTACCAGCGCACGGTGGCGGGCGGCCTGCCGGTCCCGCTTGACCGTCCCGAGGTTGTTGACCTTGATCCGGTGCGCTTTCGCGTGGTCACCGCGTAGGGCGGCGGTGTTCGCTATCGAGCGCAGCTTCGCCCGCCGCCGGTTACGTTCCTTCAGCCGGTCCGACTCGCTGGTCAGCAGCGCGCCGAGGAGGCTGCCGTGGTGGCCGCCGTCGGAGTCGGTCAGCGCTTCGGTGTACCCCTTGTCGACGCCGATCGTCCGGTCGCCGCACGGCCGCTGCGACGACCGCATCTGCGATGCGTCGATCTGGTAGTGCACCTCCACCCGGCCGCCGCGCAGGATCAGCCGCAGCGTGCCGGTCGGGGCGACGGTCGTGGACAGCGGGATCTTGACCATCTTGCGGCGTTGCAGACCGGGGACCGCCAGCCACAACCGGCCCCGCGCGTCGGCGACGGTGTTGTACTGGTCGGCGCGCACGACGATCTGATCGTGCGTGTGGTTGCGGCCACGCTTCCAGTGCTTGCGCATCTGCCGAGCCAGGAACGGTTCACTGGCCCACTGGTTAGCCTTCAGCGCGGTGAACATCCGCTTGCGCTCGACCGGATCGTTGGTGCGCCGGGTGATCGCCTGCCGGACCTCGACCTTGGCCGACGCCAGGTTCGCCGCGATGTCGGCCATAGCGTCGCGGACGGTTTCCTTCCACGCATTCGCCAACACAGCGAACCGCACATGCGTGCCGTCAGCCAGCCACCGATCCCGCACCTGCCGATCCTTCAGCCCGGACCCGACCCCGGCGATCGACCCGTACCGCTGCCACACCTCACTACGCACCCGACCCAACCGACGGGCCTGCTCCGCCAAGGCGGCGTACTTACCCGGATTCAGCGCCGTCGAGTATGCGATCCGGGTGGCCTTCATTGGCCGGCCTCCACCGTCAGGTCCGCCCCTTCGAGTGACTTCCCATAGCGTCGTAGCCCGTCCAGCCAGCCCGAGAAGATGCCCACGATGGCTAGGAGGAAGCTGACGACTGGTCGTCTCTCCCTACTGCGGGCTTGCACACAACGTAATGGCGTGACGCCCAGAGCGGCACAGGTTGTGCATAGCGGTTGGACAACGATTGCCGCCACACTCGCCCTAGCGACGAGATACGGAGGACGCGATGGCACACCGCGAGCTGCTGGCCAGGCACCGGTCCGTGATGCCGAAATGGCTGGCGCTTTACTACGAGCAGCCGATCGAGATCGCCAGCGCCCACGGTCGCCGGGTGACGGATCGCGAGGGGCGAACCTACCTCGACTTCTTCGCCGGCATCCTCACCAACGCAATCGGCTACGACGTGGCCGAGATCAGCGACGCGGTCCGCTCACAGCTCGACACCGGCGTGCTGCACTCCTCCACGCTGTACCTGATCCAGTCGCAGGTCGAGCTCGCGGAGAAGATCGCGCAACTGTCCGCCATCCCGGACGCCAAGGTGTTCTTCACCAACTCGGGCACCGAGGCGAACGAGACGGCGCTGATGCTCGCCACCCAGTACCGCCGGAGCGAGCAGGTGCTCGCCCTGCGCAACTCCTACCACGGCCGCGCATTCGCGACCGTCGCGATCACCGGCATCCGCGGCTGGTCGGCCAGCGCGCTCAGCCCGATCAAGGTGAGCTGGGTGCACGGCGGCTACCGCTACCGCAGCCCGTTCCGGGATCTGTCCGACGCGGACTACATCAAGGCCTGCGTAGCCGACCTGCGCGAGGTCATCGAAACGACGACGGCGGGAGACGTCGCGTGCATGATCGTCGAGCCGATCCAAGGGGTCGGCGGCTTCGCCACCCCGCCGGACGGGTTGTTCGGCGAGTTCAAGAAAGTGCTCGACGAGTACGGCATCCTCCTCGTCTCCGACGAGGTGCAGACCGGCTGGGGCCGCACCGGCGAGCACTTCTGGGGTATCCAGGCGCACGACGTCGTGCCCGATGCGATCACCTTCGCCAAGGGTCTGGGCAACGGTCTCGCGATCGGGGGCGTGGTCGCGCGTGCCGACCTCATGGACTGTCTGGGGGCCAACTCGATCTCCACCTTCGGTGGCAACCCGGTCGCCACCACCGGTGCTCTGGCGTCGCTGAACTACCTGCTGGAGCACGAGCTCCAGGCCAACGCCGCGAAGCTGGGCAGCCGACTGCTCGACCGTCTGCGCTCGGTCGCCGCGGCGCATCCCGTGGTCGGCGACGTCCGCGGCAAGGGCCTGATGATCGCGCTGGAGTTCGTCGGACCGGACGGCGAGCCCAACCCGGTGGCCGCCGCCGCGCTGCTGGAGGAAACCCGTGAACGTGGGCTGCTCGTCGGCAAGGGTGGCCTGTACGGCAACGTCATCCGCTTGGCGCCGCCGATGACGCTGACCCAGGCCGAGGCGGATGAGGCGCTCGAGATCCTCACTCAGTCGATCGAGGCCGTGGCCAAGGAGGTTCAGGAGCGATGAGGACCACGCACCGGATCGGCGGCAAGCCATGGAACGGTGTCCCCGGGCGCACCCGTGACATCTACGACCCCGCCACCGGCCAGGTCTCCGGACAGGTCGACTTCGCGACGGCCTCGGTCGTCGACGAGGCGGTCACCTCCGCCCGCGAGGCGTTCCCCCGATGGCGTACCGCATCCCTCGCTCAGCGGACGAGCGTGATGTTCTCATTCCGGGAACTGCTCAACGCCCGCCGGTCCGACCTCGCCGAGATCGTCACCGCCGAGCACGGCAAGGTGCTGTCCGACGCGGCGGGAGAGATCCAGCGCGGGTTGGAGGCCGTCGAGTTCGCCTGCGGTATCCCGCAACTGCTGAAGGGCGGGTTCAGCGAGAACGCCTCGACCCAGGTGGACGTGTACTCCATCCGGCAGCCGCTCGGCGTGGTCGCGGTGATCTCCCCCTTCAACTTCCCGGCCATGGTGCCGCTGTGGTTCGTGCCGAACGCGATCGCCTGCGGCAACACAGTGGTGCTCAAGCCGAGCGAGAAGGACCCGTCCGCGTCGAACTTCCTGGCGGAGCTGTTCGCGGAGGCCGGGCTACCGGACGGTGTCCTCAACGTCGTGCACGGCGACAAGGAGGCGGTCGACCGGATTCTCGAGCATCCCAGCGTCAAGGCCATCTCGTTCGTCGGCTCCACCCCGGTCGCCCGCTACGTCTACCAGACGGGCACCCAGCACGGGAAGCGGGTGCAGGCGCTCGGCGGCGCGAAGAACCACATGGTCGTCCTGCCCGACGCCGACCTCGACCTCGCCGCCGACGCGGCCGTCTCGGCCGGCTTCGGCTCGTCGGGTGAACGCTGCATGGCCATCTCCGTCGTGGTGGCCGTCGACCCGGTCGGTGACGAACTGGTCGGCAAGATCAGCGATCGGATCGCCGCACTACATGTCGGCGACGGCCGCCGCCCCGGCTGCGAGATGGGACCGCTGGTCACCGGTGCCCACCGCGACCGGGTGATGTCATACCTGGACGCCGGTCGGTCCGCGGGGGCGCAGCTGGTGGTCGACGGGCGGAGCCACCCGATCGACGGTGAGCAAGCCGGCTTCTGGCTCGGGCCGACCCTCTTCGACCACGTCGGCACCGACATGTCCATATACACCGACGAAATCTTCGGACCGGTGCTCTCGGTGCTGCGGGTGCCCAGCTACGACGCCGCCGTCGAGCTGGTCAACGCCAACCGGTACGGCAACGGCACGGCAATCTTCACCAACGACGGCGGCGCAGCCCGCCGGTACCAGAATGAGATCGAGATCGGCATGGTCGGGGTGAACGTCCCGATCCCCGTCCCGGTCTCGTACTACTCCTTCGGGGGCTGGAAGGACTCACTGTTCGGCGACGCTCACGCGTACGGGCCGGAGGGGGTGAACTTCTTCGTCAGATCCAAGGTGGTCACCAGTCGGTGGCTCGACCCGTCCCACGGTGGAGTGAACCTCGGTTTTCCACAGAACAGCTGAGCACCGGAACCGGCGCCGATGCGGTTCGGTCGCCGGCCTGTAGATCTCGAGGCGCGGCGGCGCCCCGATCAGCGGCCGCGTCGACAGCCGCGGATGGCCGACGAGGCGTACATCGGAGAGAACCGGGTCGTGGCCCGCACGTCAGGTGGACGTTCAGGAGAAGTGCGTTCTGGGCCGGGTGCGTCGCTCCCCGTCGACGATCAGATCGACCTTCTCGTTGTAGAAGGCGATCAGGCCGGCGATCGGCAGGAGCGCGCCGGTGGGGAAGTCGTACGACCAGGCCAGGTCCGGGTGGTCCGTGCCGTCGACCCGCACCGACCAGTAGCCGCTGGTGCGCCCCTTGTACGGGCAGGCGGTCGTCGTCGCCGACGGTACGAGGTGCCGGAAGTTCACGTCGGTGCGGTTGAGGTAGTAGCGGGTCGGCAGTCCGGTCTCGAAGACCAGCACGGGTGACGTCGACTCGGCCAGCACGGTCCCGTCGAGTTCCACCCGAACGGTGCGGGTCGAGCGCAGCGCGTCCACCCGGGCGTACGGGTTGCGGGGGTGGACGAAGACCTCCTCGTCCTCCTCGAACCAGCGGTCCATCGCGGCCCAGTCGAACCGGATCGTGTCCGTCAACCCGGGCAGCGCGTCGTCCCCGTACCACCGCCCGCACGAGGGACGGAAGGTCTCGCCGACCCGCAGCCCGTGCAGCCGGGCGGTGCCGCGCCGGGACTGCTCCGTGCGCTCCTCGTCGACCAGCAGATCACGGTCCACGTCCGCGATCGGAATGTAGTACTGGGGGTAGAACGGCCACTCCCACACGTACCGCGCTCGTGTGGTGTCCAGCACCTGCTCGCCGGCGAGGAACGCGCGGATCCGGCGGGGCACCGGCTCGATGCGGTCGACCGGGGCGATCGCCTTCGGATAGTCCGTCATCTTGTCCTCCAACCGCGGCAACGACCTGACTCGGTCGGGCACTGGCTCAACGATCAGGAGAGCCGGTGCGTCGTCGTCCGTCCGCGCGGTGGCCGGCCGGGGTGGATCAGAGTCGGCCGTACTGCTCGCGGACCAGCGTCTCGACGGCGGTGACGGCGTCCGGCGGTACGCCGGCCATGGTGACGAGCACGACGATCTCGTCCCGGTGCGCGATCGCCCGTACCTCGGCCTGGCCGTTGTTGGTGAAGGCCATCGCGCCCGGCACGTCGGGGATCTGCACCAGGTCGCCGGGGCCGCGGCCCGGCGGCTGGAGATCGGCGTACGACTGCTGGAACTCCTCGGCCGTCGATGCCGAGTCGAATTGGAGCAGGGTGACCGTCACCGTGGCGGAGTCCGGTCGGGTCCACGCCGCGCCGGCGGCGTGTTGCACGGTGTTGCGTACCTCCACAGCGAGCATCATGGACCGGAAGTCCTCGCTGAGCGGCACGATCCGGGTGGTGTCGACGCGATCGTCGACGGCCGCCGGCGTGGTGGGAGTCGAGTCGGCCGGGAGCGTCACCACCAGCGCGCCGAGGTCGCCGTCCCGGTCGACGCGCGCGTGAATCGCGTACCAGGCCACCGTCCCGACGAGGGCCGCTGCGGCGACGCAAGCCGCCACGACGCCGGCCACCCGCCAGGGGCGCCGCCACCAGGGAACCAGCGCCGGGCGGGCGGTCCAGTGCGGGCTGGGTGCGAAAATCGAGGTCGGACCTGCGGGAGCCGGCGGCTCCGTCGCGATGGTCTCGGCGACCGGTGCGGGCTCCGCCGGGATCGGGCTGGCGGGCGTGGGCGGCTGCGGCGCCGCCGTCAGTGTCGAGACGGCGCGGGCCAGCGCCAGCATCCCGGCCAGCGCGACCCACGTGCCGGTGAGGAACTCGCTGTGGGGACTGTGGGCCTCCGGGAAACCTCTGGCGTCCATGGCCTCGCTGCCGGGTAGGAAGGTGAGGAGCGTCAGCGCCACGCTGAGCACCCAGGCGACCAACCGCGTGCCGGGGCGCCACTGGGGCCTCACCCAGGCCGCGACCAGCATCGCCAGCAGCAGCACCCACCCGACGTACAGCGACGTCCGGGAACCCGGGAAGTCGGTCAACGCGTACGTCCGTACCTCGTCGGAGGGCGCCGGTCGCACCGCCACCCACGGCACGGAGTGCGCGGCCGCCAGGACGATCAGGCCGACGATCGCCGTCGCCGCGGCCTGCGCGTGACGTCGGCCGAGCGCGGCCGTGGCGGACCGGCCCGACGGGGTCCGCTCCGGGCCAGAGGTGATCTTCACGGCGCACATCATGGCAGCGCCGAGGCATGCCGTCGACCCCGTGCCGCTACCCGCGGCTGCGCTGCACGAAAGGCGCGGTCGGGTCGGCGACCTCACCGAACTCCGCCGGGAGCTGGGACACGACGTCGTCGTACCCGGCGGGGGTGAGGGCCTCGCGGAGGACGTCGAACACTGTGGTCACCCCGTCCTTCGCCTGTCTCACCGCCACCTCGGCGCGTCCGCTGACCCGTTCCACGAACACGTCGAGTCCGAACCGTTCGGCGGTTTCGCCGGAGGCGAAGGCGGACGCCCCCAACCCTTCGGGAAGCTGGCCGGCGAGGTCACGAGCCTCGCCTCCGTCGATCCGTTCCGCCAGGGTCGTCAGCGTGGCCCGCGTGATGGCGGCCGCCTGCTCCGATGACATTCCTGAGCGCTTCGCCACCAAGCCGATGAACTCGTTGTCGTCCACCTTCAGGCCTTTCTCTCGCACGGTCAGCGGCGTCTTCCCGAGCACCGCCTCCTCAAACGAGGAAGGGTTCCAGCGCGCCGACAACCACTGACCGGGACGAAGCCGGGCCGGCCTGAGGCGGGTAGACCGCCACCGGCACCTCGACGGTCACGTCCAGGAACAGCCGGTCGTCCTCACACAGCAGGGTGATCGAGCGGACCTGCTCGGCTCGGTACGGCACGTCGCGCGCCAACCGCACCCACAACGGTGAAGTGCCCTTCGCGGTCGGGATCCGGACCCGGCGCCCGTCGAGGGTGAATGTGCCGTGACACCAGCGCACCGGCACCAACCCAACCCAATCCCAGTGCGGGGGCCCAACAACCCCGCGCGGCCCGCGTGCTATCGAGGACTAGGCTATGGACATGGTCGTCTGACCATAATTTTTCTTGGCTCAGGGTGGCCAACCGACCAGGCATCGCCTGTTGTCCACGTGTTCCGTCCGGCAGATCGCGCTTGGCGCGGACATCGAGGTCGCCGCCGACCTGCGGCCGAACCACCATCCTGACGTTGTGAGGGAAGGGTAGCCATGGCGGACAAGTCTCACCAGAAGAGCAATGTGAAGAAGCAGGGCAAGACTTTGAAGGAGAAGCGGGTGGCGAAGAAGGCCAAGAACGCGGACAAAGCTTCGGCGATCCCGCCGACCGGCCACTGAACGAACAGCACGGCCGTCGGGCGTGCGAACTGACGTGGCAAGACAATTGTTGCTGTCTATCGCATTTGCGCCCCCGCCGTGCAGGCTTGCTCACCTGAAGGGCAAGTCGCCATCCAGTCGTGGGGGAGGAGACGGTCGGCCCACCAGCGGATGACGCAGTGAGCCGACCGTCGCTTGAGGCGCCCCTACGCCGGCGGCAACGCGGGAGAGCGTTTGGCGGCGAGGCGCTGGGGGCTGGGCTCGCGCACGCGGGCGTCACAGATCACCACAGACACGCAAAAACACGACCAACCAGTGCAACCGGCCATCACGGCGTTATATTTCCCATCCCCCTCCCGCCGGCTCAGGACGGGCAACCTAGACGCCCGCGACCCTTGCGATGCCGGTCGGAAGCGAACGCACATGATCTCGTCGCCCGCTCGAGGCGACCGCCTTGGATGGTGAGCGGGCCCGCAAAGTGCGCCTCTTTGAGGGCGGAAGACGGAGATCGCCGAAGGGCCCGCACAGGCCGCCCAGGTGACTCGCCGGCCGGCGCGGGTAGACTTCGGCACACGGCTCGCATGTTCTGCCTCGGGCCGTGATTGACGTCGACCACCACGCGCTGCGACCGCTCAGGGCTGCGCCGGGCAGGACGACCCTTCCACGTTCGGAGACTTCATGGCGGCACGCCGCCCCCACACCACACCTTCGTCTACGTCCACCACGTTCACCGACCTCGGCGTACCCGCCGCACTCACCGAGGCGCTTGCGGCCGGCGGTATCACCGCGCCGTTCCCGATCCAGACGGCGACGCTGCCCGACACGCTCGCCGGACGCGACGTGCTCGGCCGGGGCCGAACAGGCTCGGGCAAGACCTACGCATTCGCGTTGCCCGTGCTGACCCGACTGGCTGCCAGCACCTCGCCGCGGCGGCCCGGTCGTCCGCGTGCGCTGATCCTCGCTCCCACCCGCGAACTCGCGACCCAGATCGAGGCGACCATCGCCCCGCTGGCCAGGGCGCTGTCGCTACGCACCCTCACCGTCTTCGGCGGGGTGAGCCCGAACCCCCAGATCTCCGGCCTGCGCGCGGGCGTGGACATCCTTGTGGCCTGCCCGGGCCGGCTCGCCGACCATCTCAAGGCGGGCCACGCACGTCTCGACGCGGTCGAGATCACCGTGCTCGACGAGGCCGACCACATGGCCGACCTCGGCTTCCTCCCCGTGGTTCGGCAACTACTGGACCAGACCCCGCGATCCGGCCAACGGCTGCTGTTCTCCGCGACGCTCGACGCCGGGGTCGAAGTCCTCGTGCGGCGGTTCCTCACCGACCCGGTCACCCACAGCGTCGATTCGTCGCTGTCACCGGTCGCGGCGATGTCGCACCACCTGTTGCATGTGAGCCATGACGACCGGCTTCCCGTCCTGGTCGATCTCGCGGCCGCGCCGGGTCGCACGCTGGTGTTCACCCGCACCAAGCGCGGGGCGAAGACACTGACCCGCCGGCTCGTCGCCGCCGGGGTGCCGGCCGTGGAGCTACACGGCAACCTGGCCCAATCCGCGCGTGGCCGCAACCTGCTCGCCTTCTCCGACGGCAGCGCGAAGACGCTGGTCGCCACAGACATCGCGGCCCGCGGCATCCACGTCGACGGCATCACCCTCGTCATCCACGCTGATCCGCCGGTCGAGCACAAGGCGTATCTGCACCGTTCCGGCCGAACGGCCCGTGCCGGCGCACACGGCACAGTGGTCACGCTCATGACCGACGACCAGGTCGGCGACGTGCGCGAGCTGGCACGCAAGGCGGGCATTGCGCCGACGACCACCCGACTGCGGCCCGGCCATCCGCTGCTCACCCAACTCGCCCCCGGTCAACGTTCGTTCGTCACACCACCGGTCGACCACCCGGCCGTGACCGACACGTCACGGCACGACCGTTCACGTCGGAACGCGAAGCCGCTTTCCTCCGCCATGCCTGACACCGGATCCGTGTCACCGCATGGGACGTCATCGCCGCAGTCGGGCTCGGGCCGAGGTGGCCGTACGGCGGCTGCGGCACCCGCCCGGCCCTCGGGCGCAGCAGCCTTTTCCGCTCGGACCCACGTGGGCGCGCACCGCGGCAGCCGCTGACGAGCAGACCCACTGTCCTCCACAGGGTGAGCGACTGCGACAGGACGGCGTTGCCGATGACGCCACCCCATCGCGATCGTTAAGGAGCGGCCGTATGACCGGGTCTCTTGACGGGGTGCTCGTCGCCGATTTCAGCCGGGTGCTCGCCGGGCCGTACGCCACCATGCTCCTGGCCGACCTCGGCGCCGACGTGGTGAAGGTGGAACGGCCCGGAGCGGGTGACGACACCCGCGCCTGGGGCTCGCCGTACGACGGTGACGGCACCGCGACCTACTACCTGTCCGTCAACCGCAACAAGCGGTCGGTGACGCTGGACCTGACCGATCCGGACGACCTGACCGTCGCCCGCGACCTGGCGCACCGGGCGGACGTGATCGTGCAGAACTTCCGCCCCGGCACGATGGAACGGTACGGCCTGGGTTACGCCGACATCGCCGCCGCCAACCCGCGTGCCGTCTACTGCTCGATCACCGGCTTCGGTTCCGGTGCGGGCGCCGACCGGCCCGGATACGACCTGCTCGTCCAAGCCGTCGGCGGGCTGATGAGCGTCACCGGAGCCCAGCCGGGCGAGCCGGTCAAGGTCGGGGTGGCCGTGGTCGACGTGATCACCGGGCTGCACGCCACCGTCGGCATCCTGGCCGCGCTGCGCCACCGCCACGCCACCGGCGCCGGCCAGCACGTCGAGGTCAACCTGCTCTCGTCGTTGTTGTCGGCGCTGGTCAACCAGGCATCCGGCTACGTCTCAGCCGGCGTGGTCCCGGGCATCCTGGGCAACGCGCACCCCAGCATCGTGCCGTACGAGCTGCTGCCCACCGCCGACCGACCGTTGGCGGTGGCGGTCGGCACCGACGCGCAGTTCAGCGCGCTGTGCCGGGCGCTCGGCGTACCCGCCGTCGCCGAGGACCCGCGCTACGGCAGCAACGCCGACCGGGTGCGCCACCGCGAAGCGCTCATCACCACGTTGTCCGCGCGAACGGCGCTGCGGTCCGCCGACGACCTGGCCGCGGCGCTCAGTCGCCTCGGTGTGCCGTGCGGGCCGGTCAACGACCTCGGGGGAGCCTTCCGTCTCGCCACGGACCTGGGGCTGGCGCCGGTCGTGGACATCGACGGGCCGGAACGGTCGCAACCGGTGCGCCAGGTCGCCAACCCGATCACGCTGTCGGGTACGCCGGCCGTCTACCACCGGCCACCGCCCCGGCTCGGGGAGCACACCGCAGAGGTGCTGGCCTGGCTCGCTCCCGGCAAGCCGGGCGGCCCTGCCGCCCCGCAGAGCTGACGGGCAACCGACCATCCGGTCAGCGGCCGGTGAACGTGGCCTTGCCCGGACCCTCGGCGAGGAAGGAGCGCACCGCCCCGCGCAGGTCCTCAGTGCGGTACAGGTCGGCGGCGATCTCCGTGACGTGCCGGTTGGCCCCCGGCACACCACCCGTGGCGAAGTGGTCGAGCACCGCCTTCGTGGCGGCGTGGGCCCGGGTCGGACCGGCGGCGAGCTGCTCGGCGAACGCCCGTGCCGCCGCGTCGAAACCGGCGTCCGGCAGGACGCGGTTGACCACATTCCACCGTTCCAGCGTGGCGGCCGAGTAGCGTTCGCCGGTCATCACGAACTCCTTCGCCCGGCCGACGCCGGCGCGCGCGGCAAGTCGCTGGGTGCCGCCCATGGTGGGGGTCAGCCCGACCACCTTCTCCACCAGGCCGAAGCTCGCCCGCTCGGCCGCGAGGATGATGTCGCAGGCCACCGCCACCTCGAACGCCCAGGTCAGGCAGAGCGCGTGGGCGGCGAAGACGGTGGGGAACGCCAGCGCGGCGATCCGGTCGGGCAGGGTGAGCATCCGGTCGAAGAGGATCTTCGCCTGTTCCGGTGACTGCTGGGCGTCGAAGAGGGTGACGTCCACGCCGGCGCTGACGACCCTACCGGCGAAGCGGATCAACAGGGCCCGCGTGTCGGCCGGCAGCCGGTCGAGGGTGGCGTCGAGCTGTTCGTGCAGGCCGAGGGTGTAGAGATTGAGCGGACCGGCGTCGATGGTCAGCACGGCCAGCCCGGAGGGCTGGATCTCCAGGCGGGTCAGGGCTGGCGGTTCGGTCACCGGTACAGCCTAGTGCGGTGCCGGGAAGCCCGTCGATGATCAGCCGATGATCGTGGGCGGCCGAGCGGGACGGCCGGCGGCGACAATCCGGGCTACCCTCCGGCGATGATCCGGCCCCAGTGGCGCCCCGCCGCGCCGACCGATGTGGACCGTCTGACGGCGCTCCTCGCCACCTGCGAGCAGGCCGATCCCGTCGGCCTCGACGTCGAGCCCGACCAGGTCCGCGCCCGGCTGGCCATGCCCGGCCTCGACCACGCCCGGGACACCCTCGTCGCCGAGGACGCCGCCGGGCGGCTCGTCGCCTACGCCGAGGTCGCCGACATGGGCCTCGGCCCGGGCGCGCTGCGCATCCGGCTCACCAGCGTCGTCGACCCGTCCGCGCGCGGCTCGGCCACCCGGCACGCCCACGACTGGCTGCTGCGGAGAGCGGCGGAGCTGCGCCGGGAGCGTCGGCCCGACCTGCCCGGGATGCTCGGCACCCGCTGCGGCGCGAGCGATCGGCTCCGCCTCGACCTGCTCACCGCGGCCGGCTTCGCCGTGGTGCGCTGGGAGCAGACCCTCGCCCGTGACCTGGACGAGCCGATCCCGCGGGCGCCGACCCGGGCCGACGTCTCGCTCGTCCCCTTCGACCCCCGGTACGACGAGCAGACCCGGCTCACCCACAACGAGGCGTACACCGACAACCCCACGGCGATGGTCCCCGACCGGGACAGCTGGCCGGCGCACGCCACCGGGCTGCCGACCTTCCTGCCGGAGGCCTCCGTGCTGGCGCTCGCCCCGGACGGGCCGGACGGCAATCCCGTCGTCGGTTTCCTGTTCACCCTGGACCACGTGGACGCCCGCGGTCGGGCGGCCGCGCTGCTGCACTGCGTCGGGACCCGGCCGACCTGGCGGGGCCGCGGCGTGGCCAGCGCCATGATCGGCCAGGCGCTGGGCGCGTCCCGTGAGGCCGGTCACCGGCGGGCGGAGCTGCACGTGGGCAGCGACAACCAGGTGGCCGCCCGGCTCTACACCCGGCTCGGCTTCACCGATACCGGCCGGGGACACGCCATCCTCACCCGCCGGCTCTTCGCTGACTGAAACAGGTACTCGTACAGCCGTCACCCGGGAGACTGGGCAGTGGGCCGATGCGGGGCGTCCAACAGCCAGTGGGCCGCGACCAGGGGTACCACGCCGACGGGATACCAGAGCACGTCCGTGGGGTCGAACTGGACGCCCAGCACCAGCCGGGCCAGCAGGCTCCGCGCCGACAGCGCCGCCGGGATGCCGGTCAGTTGCGCGCACTCGACCGCCCAGCAGAAAGCGAGGGCGACAGCGCCCGCCGGCAGTGGGGACATGCGCGGCCACAGGAACAGCACCCCGGCGTAGACCATCGACGCGTAGAGGGCGGTGCCGGAGTACTGCTCGAGGCGACCGTCCGAAAGCACTCGGATGGTGAGCGCGACCCCCAGGAACAGGGCCGCCGCCACCAGCATGAGCGGTCGGACCGCTGCGGGCCGGATCGACATCGCGCCGATGCTACCGGCCGGATCCCGCCCGCACCGCCCCAGCGACCCGGCCCGGGACCCATCCACGACGGAGTTCCGTCCCTGAGCGCCGCGCCTCCGACGGCGACCCCCGCGGGTGGGCCGGAGGCCGCCGTGTCGGCGCGGTCAGCGGTAGATGTGCACCGGTACGCCGACCCCGATGATCGACCACAACCGGTTCATCGCCGGGATCGGGACCCGGACGCAGCCGTGACTGGCCGGGTAGTTCGGGACGGACGTGGCGCCGTGCACCGCGTAGCCCCGGTAGAAGTAGTTCGGCCGCCACAGCAGGCCGAGGTCGCTCTGCCGCCAGCCGTCGATGCGGCGCTGGATGGTGTAGTTGCCGGTGGGCGTCGGGGTGCTGGCCTTCCCGCTCGAGGCGTCGAGGATGCGTACCACCGACCCCCCGCGCGCCAGATACAGCACCTGCCTGGTCAGATTTGCCTCGACGGAGTAGCCGGTGTGCGAGTACTTCGGCTTCGGGATCACCGGTCGGTCCAGGGCCGCCCACGTGAGCGGCCCCACGATCCCGTCCCGGCTCAGGCCGTTCACCTTCTGAAAGGCGACGACCGCGTGGAACGTCGACGGCCCGAAGACCCCGTCGGCGGAACCGACGTCGTAGTGCAGCGTGGCGAGCCGACGCTGCAGCGTCGTCACCGCCGTGCCGCGGGAACCCTGCCGCAGCACCGGCCGAGCCGTGGTCGTGGCGAGATGCTGGGCGATCGACGCCGAGCTCGCCGTGGTGGGTGATGGGCCGGCCGCCGAGGCCGAGGTGACGGGAACGAGCAGGCTGGTGGCCACGAGGGCCACCCCGAGAGCCGTACGCGAGCCGAGGCGGCGTGGGTGTGGGGTGCCTGGTGAGACGGGAATCATCGTCTCTCCCTTCTGAACTCCTATCCAGACGGTAGTTCTCGAAGGTGGGGGAGCGCTGCCCCGGACCGACTATTTACGCCGACTTGGTGACGGACGTGCCGGCTACGCCACCCGGGGCACGGACAGGATCGGCAGGGCCACGCGGTGCGTCGTACCGGCGATGTCGCCGGTCTGGTCGACGGCCGGCGCCGGCGGCACGGCCCCGCCCGCGACGGCGGCCCCCGCCCCCGGCCCGCCGTCGGCCGGTACGGAGACCGGTGCCGGGACGGACGCTTCGATCTCGGTGAGCAGGGCCGTCAGCTTGCGCACGTCGTCGACGGGCATCCGGAACGAGCCCCGACACACCGCGCCGTTCCACAGCGACACCACCACCGCGCCGCGGTCCGGGTGGTAGCTCACGCGCATCGTCCGGTCGTCGCCGCGCAGATCGGTGAACAGGTCACCGAAGCTGGGCATCGGTCGCACCTCCGCCATCCATCCAGCATGCCCCAGCCGGGGTGCACGGAGCCAGAGGCCGCGGTCGGATCAGGCCGGCCGTCCTTCCAGCAGTGCCTTCAGCCTGGCCAGGTCCTTCCGGTTGGCCCGGCGCATCGCGGCGGCCATCACGGGCGCGGCGACCGTCGCGAAGCCGCTCGGCTCACCCCGGTTGCGCAGGGCCATCCTGGTGCGACCCTGGCCCTCCGGCTCCCAGCGGTAGGTGGTCTCCATCGGGAAGGGCCCCTCGGCGGTCCGCATCACGAGTCGCTCACCGGGCGCCAACTCGACGACCTCGTACGTGTAGGCCAGCCGCCGGCCGAGGAAGTGCGCCACGAAGGCGACCCGGGAACCCACCCGCAGGGGCGGCGGCGTCAGCCACTCCACCGACGCGATGTTGACGTACCAGTCCGGCGCGTTCGACGGGTCGCCCGCGTACGCGGCCACCTCGGCGAGCGGACGGTCGATCACCACCTCCGACACCACGTCCACGGCCACCGGCAACCCCCTGCGTTCGTCTCGGCGGCGCACACCCACCCGCCCGTGCCAGTCTGGTCCATCCGGGGGGCGGGCGCCGGTGATGAGGCGGACCGGGGCGGGTCGCGGCCGGGTGCGCGGTCCGCCGTGCGGCCGCCGGGCGACGGCGGCCTCGACATGCCGGGCCAACGGCCCGCGGGTAGCGTGCAACGGCGAGACGATCAGCGAGGAGGCTCCGGGTGGAAACGACGACGGTGGACGTGCCGATCAGCGACGGTGTGGTGGACGCCTGTCTCGTCCGGCCGGACGGCGACGGCCCGTTCCCGGCGGTCCTGGTCTTCATGGACGCCTTCGGGCTGCGGCCCCGGCTGGTCGAGATGGCCGAGCGGATCGCCGCCCAGGGCCACGTCGTGCTGGTGCCCAACCTGTTCTACCGGGCCGGCCGGGCGCCCCTGGTCGACCTGTCGGGGCTCGCCGACCCGGACCGGCGGGGCGAGATCTTCGGGCAGCTCATGCCGCTCATGGGGGCGCTGACCCCGGACGCGGTCGCCCGGGACGCCGGCGCGTACCTGGACTTCCTGGCGGCGCGGGACGACGTCGCGGCGGGGCCGGTCGCCATCACCGGGTACTGCATGGGCGGCACCAACGCGCTGCGCGCGATCGAGGCGTACCCGGACCGGATCGCGGCGCTGGCCAGTTTCCACGCCGGCCGGCTCGTCACCGACGCCCCGGACAGCCCGCACCTGGGCGTCGGGTCGATCACCGGCGAGGTGTACTTCGCCCACGCCGACAACGACCGGTCGATGACCGCCGAGCAGATCGCCACCCTGGAGAAGGCGCTCGACGCCGCCGGGGTCACCTTCCGCTCCGAGCTGTACGCGGGCGCGCCGCACGGCTTCACGATGGCCGACACCGCCATGTACGACGAGCAGGCGACCGAGCGGCACTGGGTCGCCCTGTTCGACCTGCTCGACCGCACGTTCCGCCGCTGACCTCCGCCGCCGGCGGGGCCGCCACCCGACGCAGATGACCCGTCCGGGCACGATTCACCCGCCACCGGCCGGGTAACCGCCGCCATGCCCGACGACCGCCCCGCCGCCGACTCCGTCCGGTCGCCGCTCGACGAGGTCGTCGAGCGGGGCGGCCGGGCGGTGGCCCAGGCCCGCCGGCAGGGCGGGCAGGCGGGCCGCGTCCGGCTGCGCCAGCTGGAAGTCACCGTCGTGATCGCCGCGCAGGCGGGGCTGGCCGCCGCACTGGCCGCGCTGATCGCCCAGAATTTGCTGGGCCCCGGCGCGCACGTCTTCGCCCCGGCGGCGGCGGTCGGCACGATCGCCACCGCCATCGGCCAGCGGGCCCGCCGGACGTTCGAGCTGCTCGGCGGCGTGGGACTCGGCATCGTCGTCGGGGACCTGCTGCGCTTCCTGCTCGGCTCCGGGCCCTGGCAGACCGGCCTGGTCGTCGCCCTGGCGGTCGCCACCGCGCTGCTGGTCGCCGGCCGGGGCGGCGCCCTGGTCGCCCAGGCCGGCGGTACGGCCGTCCTGATCTCCACCCTCGCCCCGACGCGTTCCGGCCTGGAGCTGCCCCGGATCTTCGACGCCCTGGTCGGCGGCGTGGTCGGCATCCTGGTGGTGGCCCTGCTGCTGCCGATCAACCCGCTGCGGGTGCTGGACCGGGCGGCGGCGCCGATCTTCGCCACCGTCACCGAGCAGTTGGACGCGGTGGCGCGGGCCCTGACCGCGCGGGACGCCGACGCGGCCATCCGCGCCCTGGACCAGCTTCGCGGGGTGGACGCCGACGTCGGGCGGCTCAACGAGGCGCTCAGCGGCGCCGGTGAGGTGGTCACCCTCGCGCCAGCCCGCTGGCACCGCCGGGCGCGGTACCACCAGTACGCCCGCGGCGCGGAACACCTGGAACGCCTGATCCTGTACGCCCGGTCCGTGGCCCGCCGGTCCGCCACCGCCCTGCAGTACGACGAGCCGATCCCGCCGTCGCTGCCCGTGGCCGTCGCCCGGCTCAGCGACGCGCTACGGCAGTTGCGCCGGGACAGCCAGGCGGGCGTGGAGCCGGAGCGCTGCCGCCAGCTCGTCCAGGAGAGCGCCGAGCTCGCCGGCCGGGCCTGGGCCGAGGGGGTGCGGTCCTACGGCGACGCGCTGATCACCGACCTGCGGACGGCGGACAGCGAACTGCTCCGGGCGATCGGGTACGAACCGGACGGCGCCAACCGGGTGGTGCGCCAGGCGGCCGGCCGGGGGCAGGCGGTGGTACGACCGCCCGCGCGGGGACACCTGCGCCGGCCGCACCCACCCACCGGGGCGCCCCGGACCCGGCGACACCGTCGGTCCACCCGCCGGGCCCATGGCCGGCGGCGGGAAGCGCGCAGTCCACGAGGGTGAAAGTGGCCCGCCGCCGGCTCCGGGCGGGCTGGCTACGGCCGTGAGCCTGCGGGTCAGCCGACCGCGGTCGGCGACGGCGGAGCACTGCCGCCCTGCGGCGCCTCGGCGGTCATCAGTCGGACGATCTCCGCCCGGTCGGCCGCCGACGGCAGACCCCACTCGGGCCGGTAGCCGTACACCTCGTGCAGCGGGGTGGAAGCGGTCCGGCCGTCGAGGATCTCCACCGCGTCGGTGTCGATCAGGCCCGGGTGTTCGACGCCGCAGGCCTCCGCGACCTTGACCAGGTCCCGGCGCAGCGTACGGAGGTAGTTGGCCGCGCGGACGGACTTCAGGGTCGGGTCCAGGCCGCGGGCCAGCCAGGGGTTCTGGGTCGCGACGCCGGTCGGGCAGGTGTCGGTGTGGCACTTCTGCGCCTGGATGCAGCCGATCGCCAGCATCGCCTCCCGGCCGACGTTGACCATGTCGCAGCCGAGGGCGAACGCGACGATGGCGTTGTCGGGCAGGCCCAGCTTGCCGCCGCCGATGAAGACCGTCCGCTCGTGCAGGTCCTTCTCGGCGAACGTCCGGTACACCCGGGAGAAGCCCTGCTGGAACGGCAGCGACACCGAGTCGGTGAAGATCAGCGGCGCGGCGCCGGTGCCGCCCTCGCCGCCGTCGACGTTCACGAAGTCCACGCCCCGGCCGGTGTCCCGCATCAGGGTGGTCAGCTCGTCCCAGAAGCCCAGGTCACCGACGGCCGACTTGATGCCGACCGGCAGTCCGGTCTCGGCGGCGAGCAGCTCCACCCAGTCGAGCAGGCTGTCGCAGTCGGAGAACTCGGCGTGCCGGGACGGGCTGACGCAGTCCTGACCCTGTGGGATGCCCCGCGTCGCCGCGATCTCCGCCGACACCTTCGCCCCGGGCAACAGCCCGCCGAGGCTCGGCTTCGCCCCCTGGCTCAGCTTGATCTCCAACGCCCGCACCGGTGCGCCGGCCACCAGGTCCGTGAGCCGGTCCAGGCTGAACCGCCCCCGCTCGTCCCGGCACCCGAAGTACGCGGTGCCGAGCTGGAACACCAGCTCACCGTCGTTGCGGTGGTACGGCGACAGCCCGCCCTCGCCGGTGTTCTGCAGGCAGCCGGCGAGGGCGGCGCCCTTGTTGAGCGCCTCCACCGCCCGGCCGGACAGCGAGCCGAAGCTCATCCCGGAGATGTTGACCACCGAGCCGGGCCGAAACGCCTTCGCCCGGCCCCGGGGACCGCCGAGCACCTTGGCGCAGGGCAGCTCCACCTCGTGCCCGGCCGTCGGCGACGACGGCGGCACCGCCCGACCGAAGGTGCGGTGCTTGATGATCGGGTACCCGGGGGTGTACTCGATGTCGTTGTCCGTGCCGAAGCCGAAGTAGTTGTTCTCCTTCTTCGCCGAGGCGTAGATCCACCGTCGCTGGTCGCGGGTGAACGGCCGCTCCTCGTTGTTGCCGGCCACGATGTACTGCCGTAGCTCCGGCCCGATCGCCTCCAGCAGGTAGCGGGCCCGCCCGATGATCGGGAAGTTGCGCCGGAGCGCGTGGTCGCGTTGCAGCAGGTCCCGCGCGGCGAGGGCCGCGACGGCGGCGGAGACGACGGGTACGGCACGGCGGGCCCAGTTCATGCCCGCCTCTCTCCCCGTCCCGGCGGCGAGCGAAACTACCGGGCGTCGTGCGCCGCCACCAGGTCTGGGGTTGTCAACGCGCTGCGCCCGGCCGGCAACTCATCTATGGTCGAACCGTTCGCGTTTTCGCCCTTTTAGTCGGAAAGATTACGAGATGGGTGTGCGCACCTGGATCGAGGGCTGGCCGGTCTACCGCCAGCTCACCGGCACCGATCCGCTGGGCCGGGGTGTCGCGGCCAAGTCCGCACGCTCCAAGTCGCTGACCGCCCGCACTGAGACCGCCGATTCGATGGCCAGGTCGGTCTGCCCCTACTGCGCCGTTGGCTGCGGGCAGCGGGTGTACGTCAAGGACGGCCAGGTCACCCAGATCGAGGGCGACCCGGACAGCCCGATCTCCCGGGGCCGGCTGTGCCCGAAGGGCTCGGCGAGCAAGAACTACGTGACCAGCGAACTCCGCCAGCAGAAGGTGCGCTACCGCCGCCCGTACGGCACCGAGTGGGAGGACCTGGACCTCGACACGGCGATGCACATGATCGCCGACCGGGTCCTCGCCGCCCGCGACGAGACCTGGGAGGACGTCGACGCCGCCGGCCGGCCGCTGCACCGGACGCTGGGCATCTCCAGCCTGGGCGGGGCGACGCTGGACAACGAGGAGAACTACCTCATCAAGAAGCTGTTCACGGCGATGGGGGCACTCCAGGTCGAGAACCAGGCCCGTATTTGACACTCCGCCACCGTCCCCGGTCTGGGGACCAGCTTCGGTCGCGGCGGCGCGACGGACTTCCAGCAGGACCTGATCCACTCTGACGTCATCGTCATCCAGGGCTCCAACATGGCCGAGGCGCATCCGGTGGGGTTCCAGTGGGTGATGGAGGCCAAGGCCCGTGGCGCCAAGGTCTTCCACGTCGACCCCCGGTTCACCCGGACCAGCGCGCTCGCCGACACGTACCTGCCGATCCGGGCCGGCACCGACATTGCGCTGCTCGGCGGCGTGGTGCGGTACATCCTGGACAACGAGCTGGACTTCCGTGACTACGTGGTCGCCTACACCAACGCGGCGACGATCCTCACCGAGGGCTACCGCGACACCGAGGATCTGGACGGGTTGTTCTCCGGCTTCAAGCCAAACAACGCCAGTTACGACCAGGCGAGCTGGCTGTACGAGGGGCACGAGCCCATCGGCGCGGTGCGCGACACGGAGACCCAGCGGGAGACCGCGGCCGGGATGGAGCACGAGTCGCACGGCGCACCGATCGGCGGGCAGGTCGAGCGGGACGAGACGCTGCGGCACCCGCGCTGCGTCTACCAGATCCTCAAGCGCCACTACGCCCGCTACACGCCGGAGATGGTCGAGCGGGTCTGCGGCATCCCGCCGGAGAAGTTCCTGGAGCTGGCGCGCGCCTGGACGGAGAACTCCGGCCGGGACCGGACCAGCATGCTCGTCTATTCGGTGGGCTGGACGCAACACAGCTTGGGGGTGCAGTTCATCCGCATCGGCGCGATCATCCAGCTGCTGCTGGGTAACGTGGGCCGCCCGGGCGGCGGGATCATGGCCCTGCGGGGACACGCCAACATCCAGGGCTCGACGGACATCCCGACGCTGTTCAACCTGCTGCCCGGCTACCTGCCGATGCCGCACCACGCCGACCACCCGACGTTCGACGACTGGATCGAGAGCATCCAGCATCCGGGCCAGAAGGGCTTCTGGGGCAACGCGAAGGCATACGGGGTCAGCCTGCTGAAGGCGTACTGGGGTGACGCGGCTACCGCCGAAAACAATTACTGCTACGACTACCTGCCGCGGATGACCGGCGACCACGGCACGTACCAGCAGGTGTTCGACATGATCGACGGCAAGGTCAAGGGCTACTTCCTGCTCGGCCAGAACCCGGCGGTCGGCTCCGCGCACGGCCGCGCGCAGCGGCTGGGCATGGCCAACCTGGACTGGCTGGTGGTCCGCGACCTGTTCATGATCGAGAGCGCGACGTTCTGGAAGAACGCCCCTGAGATCGAGACCGGTGAGATCGTGACCGAGCGGTGCCGCACCGAGGTCTTCTTCCTGCCGGCGGCCTCGCACGTCGAGAAGGAGGGCACGTTCACCCAGACCCAGCGGCTGCTGCAGTGGCGGGAGAAGGCCCTCGACCCACCGGGCGACTGCCGCTCCGAGCTGTGGTTCTTCTACCACCTCGGCCGCATCATCCGGGAGCGGCTGGCGGACTCGACCCGGCCGCGCGATCGGGCGCTGCTCGACCTCAACTGGAACTATCCGACGCACGGCCCGCACGCCGAGCCGAGCGCCGAGGACGTGCTGCGCGAGATCAACGGCTACGAGTTGGCCACCGGCCGGCCGCTGTCGCTGTTCACCGAGATGAAGGACGACGGTTCCACGGTCGGTGGGTGCTGGATCTACTGCGGGGTGTTCGCCGACGGTGTCAACCAGGCCGCCCGCCGCAAGCCCGGCTCGGAGCAGACCTGGGTGGCCCCGGAGTGGGGCTGGGCCTGGCCGGCCAACCGGCGGATCCTCTACAACCGCGCCTCAGCCGACCCCGATGGCAAGCCGTGGAGCGAGCGGAAGAAGTACATCTGGTGGGACCAGGCGAAGGGCGAGTGGACCGGCTACGACGTGCCGGACTTCGAGAAGAAGAAGCCGCCGTCCTATCGGCCGCCCTTGGGGACCACCGGTGTGGAGGGGCTCGCCGGCGACGACCCGTTCATCATGCAGGGCGACGGCAAGGGCTGGCTGTACGCGCCGACCGGGGTGCTCGACGGGCCGATGCCCACCCACTACGAGCCGGCCGAGTCGCCAGTGCGCAACCCGCTCTACGGCCAGCAGGCCGACCCGCAAGGTCTATACGCACCCGGTCAATACCCTCAACCCGAGCCCGCCGGAGCCGCACAGCGAGGTCTTTCCGTACGTCTTCACGGTCAGCCGGCTCACCGAACACCTCACGGCGGGCGGGATGAGCCGGACGGTCAAACACCTCGCCGAGCTGCAGCCGGAAATGTTCGTCGAGGTGTCGCCGGAGTTGGCGGCCGAGCGGGAACTGACCCACCTGGACTGGGCCCACCTGGTCACCACCCGCGCGGCGATCGAGGCGCGCGTCATGGTGACCGACCGGCTCACCCCGCTGCGGGTCGACGACCGGATCATCCACCAGATCTGGCTGCCCTATCACTGGGGATATGAGGGCCTCAGCCGGGGCGACTCGGCCAACGACCTGTTCGGGATCACGCTGGACCCCAACGTACTGATTCAGGAGAGCAAGGTCGGCACCTGCGACATCCGACACGGTCGGCGGCCGAGGGGCCGGGAGTTGCTGGACCTCGTCGCCGACTACCGGCGGCGGTCGGGGCACCTTTCCCCCAACTACCCGCCGATCGTCACGACCGACACGGTGCACGGCGGCAGCGACGCGGAGGCCTGATCGACGGTCCACGCCAACAGCCTGTACGGCCCGGTGGACATCTTCGCGGTGCTCGCCGCCGTCGACCTCGTCGGCCAGCCAGCCGCGCGCACGTGGCGGCAACCATCTCTACCGTCCAGAGAGCCTGCCCGCCGTGGGCGCGGCGCCGAAGCGGGCGGTGAAGGCGGCGTGTACCGGGCCGTCGACCCGGTCGAGCACCGCGAAGGTCACCTGGTCGAACCAGCCGGCCGCGTCGGCCAGAGCAAGCGCGAACGCGTCCGCGACCGTGGCCGGGTCGTTGCGGAACACCCCGCAGCCCCAGGCGCCGAGCACCAGCCGCCGGTGGTCGTGCGCGGCGGCGACCGCGAGGACCCGGCGGGCCCGGGCGCGCAGCACCGGCGCCACCCGGTCGGCGTCGCCGGGCTGGTTGCGCAGCACCTCGCCCCGGTTGGGGGCGGCGGCGGTCAGGAAGGACACCTCGTGGGCGGCGTCAAGCAGGCGCCCCTTGTCGTCGCGGAACACCGACACGCGCGGCGAGTAGATGACCCGGTCGCTGTAGAGCAGATCCCGCTGCTGGCGGTGGAACTCGTAGCACTCGCCGACGGCCGTCAGGCACGGGAACAGCGCGGAGGCACGGGCCAGGCTTTCCTCCTGGGCTTGCGCCCCGGTCCGGAAGCCGCCGCCCGGGTTCTTGGCGGAGGCGAAGACCAGCGCGGCGACCTCACCACCCTCGGCGAGTCGGCGGGCGGCGACCAGGGTGCTCTCCCGGGTCACCTCGACGGTCGGCGCGCCACCACCGGCCGGCGGGGTGGGCAGCGGGTCGTCGGGCAGGTGCAGGCGGGTGCCTGCGACGGCGGCGCGTACCGGGTCCGCGAGGTCCACCCGCTCGCCGCGCCCGTTGCGGAAGTGGCCGGCGTCGAGAATGTCCAGGGTGTCGCGGGCGATGGCCCGCAGCCGCGTACTCATGCTCCGGCATTGTGCGGCAGCCGAGCCGGACGTGACGACCGGTCATCCGGCCCGAAGATGCTGGACGATCTGGATGGTTCGCCGTCCACGTCGGCGATCCAGGCGATGAGCAGCCGGTTGAGCCAGGCGTGCGGGGCGGCCAGGGCCGGCGTGCCGTCGGCCGTCACCTCCGGTCAGTCCGGCAGGCGAGGCATCTCCGGACCCGGGTCTCGGCCGAGCAGCACCGCCCGGGTCAGCGCCGACGAGCCGAACCGGTCCCGGACCGCGTCCACCGCGGCGTCCAGGTCCGCGCCCGGGTCACGATCGAACGGCAGCGGCGGCTGCACGTGCCCGTCGTCGAGGTTGCCGACGGACACCCCGATCAGCGTGACACCGCGCCGGTCGAGTTCCGGCAGCGCTGTCCGCAGCAGCGCGCGGGCCGCGTCGAGCAGCGGCCCGGTGTGCGCGGTCGCCTTGGCCAGGGTGTGCGAGCGGGTCGCCCCGGTGTAGTCGGCGAAACGCAGTCGCAGCATCACCGTGCGGCCGGTCCGCCCGGCGGCGCGCATCCGCCGGGTCACCCGGTCGACGAGCCCGGCCAGGACGGCGTCGAGGTCTTCGGGGGAGTGCGGCTGCCGGCCGAGGGCGTGCTGGGCGCCCATCGAGGAGCGCCCACGGCCGACCTGCACCGGGCGGTGATCGCGGTTGTGCGCAAGGGAATGCAGGTGTCGGCCGGCGCCCGCGCCGAGCAGCGAGACCAGGGTCGCCTCGCCCAACCGGGCCACCTGCCCGACGGTACGGATGCCCCGGTCGCGCAGCTTCGCCGCGGTGACCGGACCGACGCCCCAGAGCCGCTCCACCGGCAGCGGGTTCAGGAACTCCAACTCCCGGTCCGGCGCGACGACCAGCAGGCCGTCCGGCTTCGCCACCCCGCTGGCCACCTTCGCCAGGAACTTCGTCCGGGCCAAGCCGACGGTGATCGGCAGGCCGACCCGTTCCAGGACCTCGCGGCGCAGGCGTACGGCGATGTCGAACGGTGGGCCCGCGAGGCGGCGCAGGCCGCCGACATCGAGGAACGCCTCGTCGATGGAGAGCCCCTCGACCAGGGGAGTGGTCCCTCGGAAGATCTCGAATACCGCTCGGCTCGCCGCCGTGTAGGCCGCCATTCTCGGCGGCACCACGATCGCGTCCGGGCAGAGCCGGCGGGCCTGCCGCCCGCCCATCGCGCTGCGGACGCCCCGGGCCTTGGCCTCGTAGCTGGACGCCAGCACCACGCCACCGCCGACGATCACCGGCCGGCCGCGCAGCCGCGGGTCGTCCCGCTGCTCGACCGACGCGTAGAACGCGTCCAGGTCGGCGTGCAGGATGGTGGCGTCGCTCGACACGAACACATGTTCGCACGGCTGGTTCGCTGTACCGCGCTGACCTGCCGAAACAGTGACTGCCTGAGGCGCTCCTCAAGCCGGTCGGGCGGCTCATGCCGTGACGCGCGGACGCCGGGGTCCTACGATCAGCGTATGGCGATGTACCTCGTCACGCTCCGGCGGTCCGGCCCCCGGTGGGACCCGGCGCGGCCTTTGGAGGAGCAGCTCGACTGGTCGGCGCACGCGGCGTTCATGGACGGGCTCGTGGAGTCGGGCTTCGTCGTCCTCGGCGGCCCGTTGGCCGACGAGCGCCGCGTGGCGCTCGCCGTCGAGGCCGAGTCGGAGGGCGCCGTGCGCGCGACGCTCGCGGGTGATCCGTGGAGCGGGTCGCACCTCGAGGTCGACACCGTCGAGCCGTGGACCGTCCGGCTGGACGGGCGGCGGCCCGCGTAGCGGCGAGACGTCGGACAGGCGCGGAGGACCCACCGCTGGAGACGTCGACCGCGGGCGGCGACGACGATGTTCCATTTCCCGCACGCACCGCCACCGGATCGCAGACAGTGGGAGCGAGGCCGGGCGGGGATCGGGTCGACGTCGCCGGTCCGCCGGCGGCGGTGCCGAGCGGGTGGAGGTGGCATGACGGGGTTGCGTACCGACCTGTACGAGCTTCGGATGGCGGCCAGCTACCTGCGCCGCGACATGGTGGAAGACGCCACGTTCAGCCTGTTCGTCCGCCGCCTGCCGCCCCGGCGCGGCTTCCTGGTGGCCGCCGGGCTGGCCGAGGCGCTGGCTTTCCTGGAGGGCTTCGCGTTCGACGACGACGAGCTGAGCTACCTGCGCGACGTCGTCGGCCTCGACCAGCCGACCGTGGCGGCGCTCGCCGGGCTGCGGTTCACCGGGGACGTCCGGGCCGTGCCGGAGGGACGCGTGGTCTTCGCCGACGAGCCGCTGGTGGAGGTGACCGCGCCGATCGCCGAGGCGCAGCTGGTGGAGACCGGCGTGCTGAACCTGATCACGTTCCACACCACGGTGGCCAGCAAGGCCGCCCGCTGCCGGCTCGCGGCCGGGGACGCGGAGCTGGTCGACTTCGCCTTCCGCCGTACCCACGGGATCGAGGCGGGGGCGGGGGTGGCGCGGGCGTCGGCCATCGCCGGTTTCGCCGGCACCAGCGACGTCGAGGCCGCTCGACGCTACGGCCTGCGACCGTCCGGCACGATGGCCCACTCGTACGTCGAGGCGTTCCCCGACGAGCGGGCCGCGTTCCGCGCGTTCGCCGCCGACTTCCCCACCAACCCGATCTTCCTCGTCGACACCTACGACACGCCCGCCGGCGTGCGGGCCGCCGTCGACGTCATCACCGAGCTCGGGCTGACCGGGCCGCTCGGCGTCCGGCTCGACTCGGGCGATCTGGCCGCGCTGGCCGGGCAGAGCCGCGCGATCCTGGACGACGCCGGGCTCACCCAGGCGAAGATCGTGGCCAGCGGCAGCCTCGACGAGGACGTCATCGCGGCCCTCGTCGCAAAGGGCGCACCGATCGACGCCTACGGCGTCGGCACCCGGATGGGCGTCTCCTTCGACGCCCCGTCCCTGGACAGCGCCTACAAACTCGTCGCCTTCGGCGACCGGCCGGTGCTCAAGCTGTCGCCCGGCAAGGCCACCCTGCCCGGCCCCAAGCAGGTCTTCCGTGACCCCAGCGGGGCGAGCGGCGACGTGGTCGGGCTGCGCGACGAACCGCCACCGGCCGGCCGCGAGCCGTTGCTCGTGCCGGTCATGCGCGGCGGAGTTCGCGTCGACGCCGCCGATCCGGCCGGTGAGGTGCAGGCCGCGCGCCGCCGGTTCGACGCGGACCTCGCCTGGCTGCCCGAGGCGACGCGCCGGCTGGCCGACCCGACCCCGCTCACCGCGACGGTCAGCCCGGGGCTCGCCGAGCTGCGTGACCGGGTGACCGCGCACGTGGAGCGGGCCGGCGCGTACTGATCAGGCGGCGGGCCGACCGCAGGTGCGACCCGAGGCAGGAGTCGAATCGTGGCGTGGCCCCCGCCAAGCCGGACCAGGCCGTAGGTTGACGCCATGACCGCCTCGGTGGATGTGCTGATCGTCGGCGCCGGCCCGACCGGCCTGGCGTTGGCGGCGCAACTCGCCGCGGACGGCGTCCGGCCACGCCTGATCGACCGCAGCACCGACCGGGTCCATGAGTCGCGCGCCCTGGCGATCCAGCCGCGCACCCTGGAGGTGCTGGCACGGTTCGGCGTCACCGATCAGCTCATCGCCGACGGCAACCCGGCGGTGCGGCTGCACCTGCACGTCCGGAACCGGGTGCGGACCCTGCCGATGTTCGACCTGGGCCTGGCCGATACCGCCTACCCGCACCTGCTGCTCCTGTCCCAGGCCGAGACCGAACGCATCCTCTCCGAACACGTGCGGACCTCGGGCGTGACCGTCGAGCGCGGCGTGGAACTGGTCGACCTGCGGAGCACGGCCGACCAGGTGACCTGCCGGCTGCGCCACCGCGACGGCCGGGAGGAGACGGTCGACGCCCGGTACGTGGTCGGCTGCGACGGCGCGCACAGCGCCGTTCGCCGCGCCGCCGAGATCGCCTTCGAGGGCAGCTCCTACCCGCAGACGTTCGTGCTGGCCGACGTCGAGGCCGACGGTCTCGCCACCGGGGCGGCCCACGCGTTCCTCTCCGATACCGGGATGCTGCTCTTCTTCCCGCTCGGCCGGCCGGCCAGCTGGCGGCTGCTGGTGATGCGACCACCGGCCGACCCCACCCCACCGGACGCGACGGTGACCCTCGACCAGGCGCAGACGCTCACCGACGGGTACACCGGCGGGACCGTGCGGCTGCACGACCCGGTGTGGATGACCAACTTCCGGCTGCACCACCGCGCCGCCAGGCACTATCGGGCCGGGCGGATCCTGTTGGCCGGCGACGCCGCCCACATCCACAGCCCCGCCGGAGCCCAGGGGATGAACACCGGCATCCAGGACGCGATCAACCTCGGCTGGAAACTCGCCCACACCCTGCACGGCCGCGCCGGGGCCGGGCTGCTGGACACCTACGAACCCGAACGCGCCCCGATCGGGCGGATGGTGCTGCGCTTCACCGACCGGGCCTTCACCATCGCCACCTCCACCAACCCGCTCGTCCGCTTCGCCCGTACCCGCATCGCCCCCGCCGTCATCCCGCTGGCCGTACGAGCCCGGGCCGCCCGGGCGTTCGCATTTCGTACCGTCTCCGAGCTCGACGTCCGGTACCGGCGCAGCCCCCTGTCGGTGGAGGGGCCGCGCCCGCCACGGCACGGGCCCCGGGCTGGCGACCGGCTACCCGACGCGCCCGTCGTACGCGACCGGCAACCGACCACCCTGCACGGGGCGACCGCCGCCCCGGGCTGGCATTTGTTGGTGTGCGGCCCCGGTCGGACCTGGGCCGCCGAACAGGTCGAGCAGCTGTCCCATGGTCGGGGCGGTCCGCTCACGGTCCGGCGCCTGGGCGTCAGCGACGAGCCCGGCACCCTGCACGACCCGGACGGACACGCCCTGCGCCGGCTCGGCCTCGACACCGACGCCGACGCGCTTTACCTGGTCCGACCGGACGGCCACATCGGGTTCCGGTCCGGGGCCCAGGGCTGGGCCGCGCTGGTCGACTACCTCGACCGGTGGCTCCCACCGAGCTGAGCGGACCGGGGTTGTGTCTCCGGTAGGGGGAGGCGCGAGGGTGGGGGGATGAACGGCGACACTGTTTACTCGATCGGCGAGCTGGCCCGGCGGACCGGGCTGACGGTCAAGGCCATCCGCTTCTACTCCGACCTCGGGATCGTGCCGCCGACCGGCCGCAACCCGGCCGGCCACCGCCGCTACGGAATCGAGTCCCTCGCCCGCCTGGAGCTCGTGCGGACACTGCGCGACCTGGGACTGGACCTGACCACCATCCGGAAGGTCGTGGACCGGGAGATCTCGCTTCCCGAGGTTGCCGCGGCGCACGCCGAGGCGCTGGCGGTGCAGATCCGCACGCTGCGGCTGCGGCGCGCGGTGCTGACGGCGGTGGCCAGGCGCGGGTCCACTCCTGAGGAGATGGACCTCCTGCACAAGCTGGCCAAGCTCTCCGAGGAGGAACGCCGACGTCTCATCGGCGGGTTCCTCGACACCGTCTTCGGCGGCCTGGACGCCGACGCGGGATTCGTGGGGATCATGCGCTCGATGACCCCCGAACTGCCCGACGAACCCGAGGCCGAGCAGGTCGAGGCGTGGGTGGAGCTGGCCGAACTGTCCCAGGACCCGGATTTTCGCGCGAGCATGCGACGCATGGCCGAGCAGCACGCGGCCGAGCGCGCGCGGGGTGACGACCGGGCCGTGCGCCGCGACGCCGCCGCGGTGGTCCGTGACGGGGTCGGCCCCGCCCTGGCGGCCGGCATCGATCCGGCCTCGCCCGAGGCCGATCCGGTCGTCGTGGCGGTCACGGCGCGGTACGCGCGGCTCTCCGGTCGTCCTGACGACGTCGACCTGCGGCGCCGGCTGTCGACCCTGCTGGAGACCGCGAACGACCCGCGCCGGGAGCGGTACCTTCAGCTGCTCTCGGTGATCAACGACTGGACGGCCCCGGACAGCCTGGCGCCGGCGCTCGACTGGTTCATCCGGGCCCTGCGCGCCCGGATCCCGCGGTAGCGGCGGCCCCGACGCAGCGCCGGCCGGACCCGGTCCACGTCACGCGGCCCGTGTCCGCCCGCGGTCGACGGGCGGGCACACCGTCTCCACCAGCCGCCTCAGCGCGCCAAGCCGTCACGGCAGCGCGAGCACGGCGGCATGCCCCAGGTGGTCCGACGCCCACCGACCGTCGGGGGTCTGCCGCTCGTTGCCGAAGACCTCGCTGCTCACCGGCACGACCGCGCCCTTGAACATGACCATGTCGATGCGGTGCTCGACGTCGCCGGCCGGTTCGTTCAGGTCGTCGCCCAAGCCCGCGGTGTACCCGGGGTCGCCCGGGTGCAGGATCGGCCAGCTGTCGATCATGCCGCCACCCACCAGCGTGAAGTACGCGAGCCGGTTGTTCGGGTCGGGCAGTTCCGGCCCGGTGTTGAGGTCCCCGACGAGGATCACCCGACCGGTCGTGTGCAGCGGGCCCTGCAGCAGTTCCTGCGCCTGCAGCACGCGGATGCCGGGGTGGAACGCCTCCAGGTGGGTGTTCACGAACCGGTAGGTCCGGTTGCCCTGCGCCACGTCCACCGCCGTCCAGCCGCGGGTGCTGGTGGCGCTGCCACCGACCGCCGGGAGCGGGGTGACCAGGTTGTGGAAGAAGTTCCCGGACGACGTGTCGGTCACCTTCACCCGGCCGCCGTGCCGCACCAGGATCACGTCGCGCATGGTGAGTCGGGCGTCCACGTTGTGCGGTGCACCCGCCGGGGCCTCCAGGTCCGCCTCTTCCTGCTCCACCGCCAGGTCGTACGGGTGGCCGGAGACGGCCAGCTCGGACATCAGCAGCGTCAGGTAGTCGTAGCGGACCGTGGTGGCGGATGCCGGATCGCCGATCGGCCCGGTGCGCCAGAGCGCCACCTCCTGCAGACCGACCAGGTCGGGCCTGCGATCCCGGATCTCCTCCGCGATCAGCTTCGCCCGGGCGGGGAAGTTCACCAGGTCGACGTGGCTGAGCAGGGCCGCGTTCGCGGCCAGGAACGCCGGCAGGGTCGTCGCGGTCATCGACGGGGTGAGGTCGCCGCCGAGGTAGAGGTTCCGCGTCATCACCGTGACGTTGGGACCGGCCTCGGCGTGCGCCGGCGGTGCGAGAAGTCCGAGGCTGGCCGCCACGAGGGCGGCGGTAGCGACCAGTCGAGTCAGTCGGTAGGAGCGTGCTCTGCCGGCCATGCGCCCGGTCCTCTCTCCCGCGGATCCACCGCATTGGTGGCAAGCCTGCGTACGGTAACGCCACGATGGCCATTGTGGATACCGCCGTTCGGGCCGTACCGGTGCGCAACTGATCCACGGGCGTCACCCTTCCGCGCCGCAGCCGTACGTGGCGCTGGGCAGGAGGAAGGGCAGTGCCGGCAAATACGCCGCACAAGCCACTAAAGCGGCATAACTTTAACGTCGTTGTCGTCGTGAGGAGGCCACCTGATGGGCGTGGAACAGCAGAACATGGAACTCATGCAGACGCTCGACGATGCGTGGAACGCCAAGGACATCGAGACGTTCAACAGCCGCCACCACGACGACGTGGTGGTCCGCTGGCCCGGCAGGCCGGAGACCCATGGCCAGCACAACCACGAGGCCGAGGCGCGGCAGTTCTTCACGGCGTTCCCGGACCAGCACCTGGACAACCGGCCGTACAAGGTGCTCTTCGCCTCGGACGAGTGGACGTGTTCGATCGCGCGGTACACCGGCACCATGACCGGCCCCATGCAGGGCCCGGACGGCAACCAGATCCCGCCCACCGGCAAGTCCTTCGACGTGGACTTCTGCACGGTGGCCCGCTGGGTCGACGGGAAGATCGTCGAGGAGAACCTCTTCTACGACCTGATGACCTTCATGAAGCAGCTCGGGCTGGGCTGACCGGCCGGACGTCTCCGAAAGGCTCAGACGCCGCGGGTGCGGGGCCGCCCGGCGGACCGGCGCGACAGCGAACTCGACGCGTTGACGCCGGCGTCGTCGCTCACGCTGACCCCGAGCCGCTCGACCAGCTCACCGCCGAGCCAGCCGGTCACCCCGATCAGGATGACGCCGGCGAAGCTGCAGATCAGCGCCAGCGCGTTCGGGTCCCAGTTGTCGGCGGACCGGCGCAGCAGCCAGCTCACCGCGAACAGCAGCAGGACCACCACGTTGCCCAGGCCGTGCACCGCGCCGACCCGCTTGGCCCGGGTACCGGCGGGGATGGCCCCCCAGTCGATCAGGCCGAACACCGCGGCGACCAGGCCGCCGACGATGCCGGCGGCGATCGTGTACGCGGCGGAGATCTGGAAACCCGGCCGGTCGGTGATCAGGTAGAGGATGTCGAAGATCACCGAGGTGGCGAGCAGCCCCAGCGGGAACACGATCAGAATGGGATGGATCCCGTGACCCATCGCCTTCGCGCGACTCTCCATGACGGCACTCCTGTCTCCCCCCAGGCGCCGCCGGGTTCCCCATCCCGGCGGCGTTACACCTGCGGGTGACGGCTGCCGCCCGGGCCCGGGCCGGTCAGCCGCGGTGGCGGGTGGTGAACGCCTGCAGCGTCGGCCGGCGGACCACGGCCAGCCGGTCCCCGCGCGCGGTGATCGACGTCCGCCCGCCGCGCCGGCGCCGCACCGTCAGGTCGACGGTGGCGCCACCGACCCGCACCCCCTCCAACCGGAGGTCGGGCAGCCACTCGGGCAGGTGCGGATCCACGAAGATCGTCCGCAGCGGCGCGACCGGGCGCAGCGCCAGCAGCGCCTGCACCAGCGCGATGATGGAACTGGCCGACCAGGCCTGCGGAGAACACGAGTTCGGGTAGACGCCGGGGTGCGGGTGGGCGGCGTCGCGCGGCAGACCACTGAGCACCTCGGGCAGGCGGTGCTCCTCGAACAGCGCCGCCGCGGCGAACATCCCCTCGGCCAGCCGGTGCAGGTGCTCCCAGCAGCCGTACCGGGCCAGCCCGATGCCGATCGTGCCCGCCTCCACAGGCCAGACGCTGCCCCGGTGGTAGCTGAACGGGTTGTACGCCGGATGCGCGGCCGACAGCGTCCGCACGCCCCAGCCGCTGAACATGTCCGGCGCGAGCAGCCGGCGGGCGACCACCGGGGCGACCCGCGCCGGCACGATCCCGGTGGCGAGCAGGTGCCCGTCGTTGGAGTTGACCGAGCGTACGGGCCGCTTGTCCGGCCCCAGCGCCATCGCGTAGCAGCTCCGCTCGGGCAGCCAGTACGCGCGGTGGAAGCGGCGGCGCAGCCGGTGGGCCCGGGCCAGCAGGGCGGCCGCCTCAGCGGGATGACCGGTCGCGGTGAACACCACGGCGGCGTGCCGCAGCGCGGCGTACCAGTAGGCCTGCAGCTCGCTGGTCGCGATCGGGTTGGGCACCACCCGCCCGTGCTCGTCGACGATGGCGGTGTCCGAGTCCTTCCAGCCCTGGTTCTTCAGCCCGGCCCGGGAGCGGCAGTGGTACTCCAGGAAGCCGTCCCCGTCGATGTCGCCGTACCGCTCGATCCAGCCCAGCGCGCGCCGCGCCGTCGGCAGCAGCTCCCTGACCGTGCCCAGGTCACCGGTCCACGCGAGGTACTGCCCGAGGAAGACCAGGAAGTCCGGCGCGGTCGACCAGTCGCCGTAGTAGCCGGTGAACGGGTCCAGCCCCAGCACCGAGACCGGTCCCCGGCGTGCCTCGTGCAGCGGCTTGCCGGGCTCCTCGTCACGCCAGGAGTCGATGCGCCGCCCGAGGTGGTCGGCGTTGAGCCGCAGGCTGTCGCCCAGCATGGTCGGCCCGGCCAGCAGCGCCTGCCAGGAGGCGGTCATCGTGTCCCGCCCGAAGATCTCCTGGTAGATGGGCAGCCCCGCGATCGGCGCCGTCGGCCCGGCCGGCTCCCCGAGCGGCAGTACGGCCAGGTCCTCCACCGCGCACCGCCAGGCCGCGGTGACGTCGAAGTTGCTGCTGCTCAACCGGGTCAGCTCACCGGCCAGCCGGGCACGCGCCGACCCGGCGGCGTCGGCCGGCTCGGCGAACGTCGCCGGCGGCGCGACCAGCCGCTCACCGTCGAAGACCGGCTCCACGACGACATCCACCCGGACGCTGCCGCGCGGCGGCACCACGACCTCGATCGCGAACGCGCCATCGGCGTACCGGACGGGGAGGTCGCCGGCGCGGACCCGGACGGCCACCGCGCGGTCGATGTCGTCGCGCAGGTAGCTCAGCCGTAGCTCCCCGGCCTCGGCGTCCCAGCTCGCGCCGACGCCGCCGACCTGCACCCGGCGGCCCTGCTCCGCCTCGCCGGTGTCCGCGAAGTCGGCGCCGAGGCGGAGCTCCACCGCCATCCGCAGCGGCTGCTGGGCGTAGCTGACCACGGTGAGCCGGGTGCGCAGCCCGTCGCCCACGAACCGTTCCGTCAGCAGGTACGCCGCCCGCGACGGCAGCGCCTCACCGTCGCCCAGCTCGGCGTACGAGAGTTGGGCGTGCCCCTGTACGTTCGCCGTGCTGAACGAGACCGGCTCGCGGCCGTCGACAGTGATCCGCTCCACGCTGAGCACCCGGGTGTTCCGCGCGAAGAAACCCTGCGGGTCCCTGCCGGTGATCCGGCCCCGCACGTCGGTGACCAGGGTGCTCCACCCGCTCGCCACGTACAGCAGGTCGGGCCGTACCCGCAGGCTACGGACCCTGGTCATCGCGCACGCGGCCGTTGCCCGGTCACCTCGCGCCGGTACCCCTTTGCCGCACCGGTACACCCGCGACGACCCGGGTCGTCGGGCGCCGCCCGGAGTCAGGGCTCGGTGCGGGCCCGGGCGCGGACGAGCAGCTCGACGGCGATCGCGATCGCCACCGCCTCCACCGTCAGCAGGGTCAGCAGGATCAGCAGCTGGGTCGCCCCGGCCTGGATCGGTCCCGCCCCGCCGAGCAGCACCCCGACGAACGCCCCCGGCAGCGTGACCAGCCCGACCGTGCGGGTCTGGTCCAGCGCCGGGATCAGCGCCTGCCCGGCGGCCGGACGGCAGATCTCCAGCGCGGCGTCGCGGGGGAGCAGCCCCAGGGCCAGCCCCGCCTCGTACTCGCCGTGCCGGGTGCGCAGCTCGTCGAGCGTCCGCCGGCCGGCCAGGCTCGTCGCGGTCATCGCGCCGCCGATCAGGATGCCCGCCGTCGGCAGCACCACCAGCGGCGTCGCGGGCAGCGCCCGGCTGGCCAGCAGTACGCCGAGACTCGGCGCCACCCCGGCAGCGATCGCCAGCGGGGCGATCCAGGCCGGGCCGCCGGCCCCGATCCGCCGGCGGGCGGTGACGCTGGCGACGACGTACATGAGAAGGATGAACGCGCCGGTGCTCCACCAGTGGCGCAGCACGGCGACGATGACCAGCGAGACGACGCCGAGCTGGACGGTGGCCCGGGCGGCCGCACCCAGGATCGCGCGGGCCCGGCCCAGGCCGCTCAGCCGGAGCACCGCGGCGCCCGCGAGGGTGAGCCCGAGCAGGGCGGCGACCAGCGCCGGCCCGATCGGTACCGCGCCGCCCCTCATCGCCGCACCGCGGGCCGGGCCAATCGGTCGTCGTCCGTGCTGTCCTCCGCGCCGGTCACCTGCGGATCGTATGCGCGCCGCCCCGGGTCCGGAGCGGAAGGTGTACCGCCGGCGAGCACCGCCAGATGACCCAGGTGATCCGACGCCCACCGGCCGTCGGGGGTCTGCTGCGCGGTGCCGAAGACCTCACTCGCCGCCGGTGCGACCGCGCCCCGGACCATCACCATGTCGATCCGGTGCTCGACGTCGTCGGCCGGCTCGGTCAGGTCGTCGCCCAGCCCCGCGGTGTATCCGGGGTCGCCGATCCGCCCGGTACGCCCGATCCGCCAGAGCGTCACCTCCTGCAGGCCGACCAGGTCCACGTGGTGGACCCAGGCTGGCCACCGCCATAGCGGCGGTGACCAGCCGGGTCAGTTGCCTGCGGTGCCTCTGGTCCCCTCCGGCGGGGTCCGCTGCCATTGTGGATACCGCCGTTCGGGCGACATCCCTCGTGGCCGCAGCCGATCAGGCCTGCGGCTGGGCGATGTTGACCAGCCAGCCGATGCCGAACCGGTCGACGCACTGCCCGAACTCGTCGCCCCACATCTGCTTCTCCAGCGGGACCGAGACGGTGCCGCTGTCGGAGAGCTTCTGCCAGTAGCCCCGCAGCTCGTCGACATCGTCGCCGCTCAGGCTGACGGTGATGTTGTCGCCGGGGTGGTGTTCCATTCCGGGCGGGGTGTCGGAGGCCATCAGAGTGTAGCCACGGTCGGTCTCGAGCATGCCGTGCATGATCTTGTCGGCGAGCTCGGGCTCCGGGCTGCCGAACTCACCGAACGTGCTCAGCGTGAGATTGCCGCCGAAGACCTCGTGGTAGAACTCCAGCGCTTCGCGGGCGTTGTCGCGGAAACTGAGGTACGGGTTGAGCCGAGACGCCATAGCGTCCTCCTCGGTCCTGACCAGGTCCTGGTCGTGTCCTGACCCGGGTCATGCTCTCAGACGGGACAGCGATGGACAACGAGGCTCGGCCGGGTGTCGGTGCTGTTGTCGTCGATGAGGCGCGCCGAACGGTGCGCCGTCAGCTCTTCTGGAACGACTGACGCACCACACCACCCACCAGAGCACACCAGGTGGTGGTGCTGACCTTTCCGTTCGGGTCGAGGCCGTGCAGCTCCTGTAGGTCCTTCAGGGCCTTCTTGGTCACGTAGTCGTACTCGCCGGTGATCGCGACCTCGGCGTAGCCCTTGGAGTTGAGCATGAACTGCACCGCGCTGACCGGGATGCCGCTGGCGTCCTTGTCCAGCTCCGGCGCGAGGGTCTCCCAGGTAGGCGCGGTGAGCGTGGCGTCGATGTCGACCGGGATGCCGTTGCGGGCCTGCCAGTCCTGCACGGCCGCGACTGTGGCGGCGTCGAAGACACCGGTGACCGGCACGGTGTAGCCGCGGAAGGTGAGCAGGTACTGCGCGACGCGCACCACCGGGCCGCCGACGAAGCGCCAGATGTCCGGCCAGCGGCGGGCCGGCACGTCGGCCAGGTCGGTGCCGAGCTTGGCGAAGACCCGCCGGCGCAGGGTGGGGAACTCCCGGTAGAACATCGCGCCCGGGCACTGGGTGGCCCGGAAGTCCCAGTGGCCGAACATGTCGTGGGCGTGCAGGCCGTACTGCTCGCAGACGGTGGTGCAGAGCTTGACCAGCGAGTCCAGCAGCTCCTGCGGCGGCGTCTCGGTGACGTAGGTGCCCTCGTTCTCGATGCCGATGGCCCGGCCGTTCTCGCCAGGGCAGTGCGCCGAGATCATCTGCCGGTCGCCAGCCTGGAGCCGCTCCAGGCTGCCGTGCCGGCCCTCGAGGACGTGGCCGCCGCGGCTGACCGTGAAGTGCTGCCCGGTGTCCGACCAATGGTTGACGTCCAGGTGCAGGTCCTGGCAGTCCCGGGCGAGCAGCTTGGCGTGCTCCTCCGAGTAGTCGGTGCTGTTCGGGAAGGCCATGTGGTGGACAATGATCTTGTTGGTGGCGATCGCGCTGATCGACAGCGGGTCCGCCGGCGGGCGGGCTCCCCACTCGTCGCAGCCGATGATCCAGTCGAGGTTCGCGCCCGGCGCGGCCTGCGCGGCGGCCGGGAAGGCGAGCTCGCTCCCGACGACCGCGACCGCGGCGGCGCCGAGACCGGCGCGCAGCAGCGTACGGCGGTCCAGCTCGGGGTGGTTGAAGAGCATGTCGTCTCCTTCGCGGCAGGCGAGGATCAGCAGTGAAAAGGAACTTCAGAAGCCGCGCGTGAGACGGAGGATATTGCCATGGATGCGCGAAGCGCTAGGGGTGACGGCGACAAGAATCGATCCGTGTCTCCCGCCGTCCAGGTCGGAGGGTGATCAACTGTTCGCCTCCAAGGTCGTGTGAGTGAGCGTAAGCATGATCGAGTGAGTGCAATTTTCTTCGTGTGAATCTGACGGAATGGGCGAGGGACGCAGGGCGTGCATCCGCAGACCGCGTATCGCTGGTTCCGTGATGGGACGTTGCCGGTGCCGGCTCAGCGGGTCGGACCGCGCATGGTCTTGGTGAACATCGAAGCCAGCACCGCACCCGAGGCGGTCGACGGCCTAGGCCTGTATGCCAGGGTCTCGTCCCACGATCAGAAAGAAGATCTTGAGCGGCAGGTCGCACGACTGACCCGTTCTGGCAACGGAACTCACTCCCGCTCAGTCTTTAGGAACGGTCGAATGCAAACCAGTGTGGTCAACTCGGACGGCGGCGGGTGACGTCACCACGAGACCGCCGGGGAGACGAAGGACCGAACTTCGGCGTTCTGGACGCACAGCGTTGCCGGACCGCAATGCTGCACGTATGCGAGACGTAGCTGATGTGCCGATCGTGGGCGGACCGGCCGATGGACGTATCGCGACCGTCGAGCTCGACGAGCGCGGTGAACCCCCGGGCGAGTTGCATCCGGGCGAGGTCGACGTTGTGGGCGACGGCCTGTACGTGCGCGAACCGGTCACCGGCTCCGGGCCGCCCTGGGCCTATCAGTGGCAGGCGGTGACCTCGTAACCGCAGGGGCAACACTCGAGAGGTCGGCTAGTGGCCCCTCTCGAGGAGTCGCTTGAGATTCTGGTAGCTGGTCGGTGCGGCGTGCCGCGCCTGCCGGCGCACCAGCGGCACCAACGGCACACCGAGGCCGTGGCCCTCGAAGTCGAGCGTGAACGTCACTCGGGACCGGGTGCCGTCCTCGATCGGCTCTACGGTGATCGTGGCGTGCGGACGGATGGTCCCGTCGATGCCCCGAGCCGCCCAGTTGTGCGGCGCCTCGTTCTGGGTGATCTGCTGGCTCATCGTGCGCTCGGCTCCCCTGATCCTCCGGATGGTGGTGAACCGTGAGCCGTCGAGAAGGCGCACCCGCACCACATCGTGCTGCCACTCGGCGAACCGCGAAGGATCGGTGGCGTAGGCGAAGACCTCGTCCGGTGGACGCGCGATCTCGATCGTGGAAACCAGTGGTGCCATCGCCCCTCCTTGTTACCGGTGCGTGCTCGCAGCCGTCAGTGGTAAGACGAAGAGCGCGGCGAAAGGGTAACGGTGGACGATTTCGAGGCGCATCGGCGCCACCTGCACGCGGTGGCCTACCGCATGCTCGGCTCGCGAAGTGAGGCCGACGACGCGGTCCAGGAGGCGTGGGTGCGGACGGCCCGTGCGGACACCGGCGAAGTCCGGAACACCCGCGCCTGGCTCACCACCGTGGTGGCACGCGTGTGCCTGGACATGCTGCGGTCGCGCACGGCACGTCGTGAGGTCTCCCTCGCCGCACCGTTCCCCCTGGACGGCTCGGACCCGGAACAGGAGGCAGTGCTGGCCGACTCGGTCGGGCTCGCCCTGCTGGTCGTGATGGACACGCTGAAGCCGGCGGAACGGATGGCGCTCGTCCTGCACGACATCTTCGCCGTGCCCTACCGGGAGATCGCACCGATCCTCGGGCGCTCGACCGACGCGACGAAAATGCTCGCCAGTCGCGCACGTCACCGGGTGCGGGCCGCCGAACTGCCCGACACCGATCGGGCCCGTCAACGGGCGGCCGTCGATGCCTTCCTGGTTGCTGCGCGCAAGGGCGACTTCGCGGCGCTGCTCAACCTGCTCCACCCCGATGTCACCGTTTCCGCCGACGGCTTTGCGGCGCCCTCCCCGGGCCCGACACACGTGCGCGGTGCCGGTGCCGTCGCCCGGCAGGCGCTGCTGTTCTCGCACCGGGCCGAGCACGCCCACACCGGGCTCGTGAACGGCGCGCCGGGAATCCTGGTGACACCCCGTGGACGTCTCGTCACGGTCATGACCTTCACGATCTCCACCGACAGGATCACGGCGATCGAGGTGATCGCCGACCCGCAGCGCCTGGGCCGGCTCACCGTGGTTGGAAACGTTTTCGTAACGGGCCCTTGACCTGACGGTCGGCTCAGGCGCAGACTCCCGGAAACGTTTACAGCAAGCAGGCGGAGGTGGCGAGCATGGGTCGTAAACGTTTACAGGAGGCGGTCGACGGTCGACCCACCGTGCACACCGTCGCCGCCCGGGCCGGCGTGTCGATCGCCTCCGCCTCCCGCGTACTCAACGGGGTCGGGGGCAGCCCCGAGACCATCCGCAAGGTCCGCGCGGCGGCGGCGGAGGTCGGCTACGTGCCCAACGCCATCGCCCGCTCGCTCCAGTCGCAGCGCACCGGCCTGATCGCGCTCGCCGTCGCGGACATCGGCAACCCGGTGTACGTCGAGATGATGCGCGCCATCGAGTCGGTGGTTGCCGCCTCCGGCCGGCAGCTGCTGGTGCACGCCACCGCCGGCCAGGTCGCCAACGAGACGGCGCTGCTGCGCCGGCTCGCCCACCGCTACGTCGACGGGATGATCGTCTCGCCGATCCGGGTCACCGACGACCACCTGGCCGCGCTGGTCGACAGCCCGGTGCCGGTGGTGGTGGTCGGTCAGCTGGGCGCCGACGCCCCGGTCGACAACGTCCGCACCGACTCGCGCGCCGGCGTGGGGCTGGCGGTCGACCACCTGGTCGCCGCCGGACACCGGCGGATCGGCTTCGTCAACGGCCCGCTCGACACCGTCCCCGGCGCGGCCCGCGACGCCGGCTTCCGGGCCGCCCTCGCCGGTCACGGCATCGAACTCGACGAGCGGCTCGTCGAGGTCGGCGACTTCCAGTACACCGCCGGCCGCGACGCCGCCGAACGGCTGCTCGCCCGGGCCCGCCCCGACGCGCTGGTCTGCGCCAACGACCTGATCGCCGTCGGGGCGCTGCACGCCCTGCTCGCCGCCGGCCACCGGGTTCCCGGGGACGTGGCCCTGGTCGGCATGGACGACACCGAGCTGGCCCGGATGATGTTCCCGCAGCTCTCCAGCGTCTCCCTCGGCTCGGCCGAGCGTGGTCGACGCGCCGCCGAGCTCCTCCTGCAACGGATCGCCGACCCGGCCCTGCCGCCCCGCCGCGAGCAGGTCGCCCCCCACCTCGCCGTCCGCGCCTCCAGCGCCCCACCGCTCTTGCCGAAGGCGGCGATGCCGCCGGCACCGCGCACCCCGGAGGTGACCGCATGACGACCGTGGCCGAACGGCCGGACGTCGCGCGCGCCGACGGCCCGCGCGCCGCCCGGTCCCGCTCCGACCGGATGGGCATCTACCTGCTGCTCCTGCCGTCGCTGCTGCCCATCGTGGTGCTCTCGGTCTTCCCGCTGCTGCGCGGCATCTACCTGGGCTTCACGGACGCCCGCGCCGGCCGCCACGTCGAGGTGAGCTTCACCGGGCTGGCCAACTACCGGGAGCTGCTCGGCGACGAGCTGTTCTGGAACTCGTTCAAGATCGGCCTGCTCTGGGCGGTCGGGGTGACCGTGCTGCAGTTCGTGCTCGCCCTCGGGCTGGCCCTGCTGCTCAACCAGCAGCTGCGCTTCCGGGGCGCGGCCCGGGTGCTCGCCGTGGTGCCCTGGGCGATGCCGCCGGTGGTGGTCGGCATCCTCTGGAAGCTGGTCTACCACCCCGACGCCGGCCTGCTCAACGAATTCTTCCACCAGGCCGGCGCGGACGGGTTGCGCACCAACTGGCTCGGCGACTTCAGCACCGCCCTGCCCGCGGTGATCATCGTGGGCGTCTGGGCCGGCATGCCCCAGACCACCGTCGTACTGCTGGCGGGGTTGCAGGGGGTGCCGCGCGAGCTGCACGAGGCGGCCGCGGTGGACGGGGCGAGCACCTGGCACCGGTTCCGCAACGTCACGCTGCCTGCCCTCGCGCCGGTGATCGTCGCGATCACCTCGCTGGACTTCATCTGGAACTTCAACTCGTTCGGACTGGTCTACGTGCTGACCGCGGGCGGGCCGGGCGGCAAGACCATGTTGCCGATGCTCTTCGCCTACGAGGAGGCGTTCCGCTACGGCAACTACGGCTACGCCGCCGCACTCGGCAACGTCATGGTCGTGATCATCGTCGCGCTGCTCGCGGTCTACCTGCGGCGCCGACTCCGGGAGGCCAACTGATGTTCGGAAAGCCGAGCCGCACCGGGCGGACGCTGCAGTACGTCGCCCTGACCGGCTACCTGATCTTCCTCGGGTTCCCGCTGGTCTGGCTGGTCTCCACCGCGTTCAAGCCGCCCCGGGAACTGGTGCGGCTGCACCCCACGCTGATCCCCGAAAACCCGACGGTGCAGAACTTCGTGCAGGCCTTCACCGAGCAGGAACTCGGTCGGGCCGCGCTGAACAGCCTCCAGGTGTCCCTCGCCTCGGCGGTGCTCACCGTGCTGATCGCGCTGCCCGCCTCGTACGCCCTGGCCCGGTTCCGCACGAAGCTCGGCACCGCGGCGCTGGGCTGGGTGCTGCTGTCGCAGCTCTTCCCGTTCGTGCTGCTGATCATCCCGATCTTCCTGATCCTGCGGGAGGTCGGGCTGGCCAACAGCCACGCCGGACTGGTGCTGATCTACGTGGTCTGGGCGCTGCCGTTCGCGCTCTGGATGCTCCAGGGCTTCGTCCGCAACATCCCGCGCGAACTGGAGGAGGCGGCCAGCGTCGACGGGGCCAGCCGCCTGCAGATCCTGCGCCGGGTGGTCTTCCCGCTGCTCGCGCCCGGGATCGTCGCCACCGCGCTGTTCTCGTTCATCTCCGCCTGGAACGAGTTCTTCTTCGCCCTCGTGCTGCTCAAGACCCCCGACCTGGCGACCCTGCCGGTCACCCTGGCCCGGTTCGTCGGCATCGAGGGCACCGCCCGGCTCGGCCCCCTCGCCGCCGGATCCCTGCTGGCCACCCTGCCCAGCCTGCTCTTCTTCGCGTTCATGCAACGCCGACTCTCCTCCGGCTCGCTCGCCGGCGCCGTCAAGGGCTGACGAGCGGAACCACATCCCCCACCCATCACCTAGGAGGTAACCCCCATGCCCCGTACAGGTTTCCGCCGTCGATTCGCCGCGGCCGCCGCGGTCGCGGTCGTCGGCCTCGGCGCCCTCACCGCCTGCGGTGACGGCGGCGGCAAGGACGAGGCGTCGTCCGGCCCGGTGAAGCTGCGCTTCCTCAGCCTGGCCTGGCAGAAGGAGTCGCTGCAGGCCAACAAGGACCTGGTCGCCAAGTGGAACAGCGACCACCCCGACATCCAGGTCGAGTACGTCCAGGGTGACTGGAACTCCGTCCACGACCAGCTGCTCACCTCGTTCGAGGGCGGCGACGCCGCCGACATCGTGCACTACGAGGCATCCGCCATCGGCGAGTTCAGCAAGCAGGGCTACCTGGCCGACGTCTCCAAGCTGCTCAGCGACGACTTCAAGGGCCAGATCGACCCGGGCGTCTGGGACACCGCCACCTTCGACGGCAAGGTCACCGGCGTGCCGTTCCTGCTGGAGTCGCAGGTGGTCATCGCCAACAAGAAGCTGCTCGACGCCGCCGGCGTCGCCGTGCCGCCGGCCGACGGCGGCTGGACCTGGGACGAGTTCCAGGCCAACGCGCAGAAGCTCACCAAGCCCGGCCAGTACGGCGTGGCCTGGGCGCTGAAGTCACCCACCAACCGGGTGATGAACCTGGCGCTGAACTACGACGGCAAGTTCTTCTACACCGACGGCGGCAAGACCGAGGTCAAGGTCGGCGACGCGGAGAAGGAGGTGCCGAAGCGGATGCACGACATGATCTACACCAGCAAGTCGGCCTCCCCGGAGGCGCTCGGCATGAGCGGCGCGGACACCCTCCCCGGCTTCTTCGGCGGCAAGTACGCGATGCTGCCCGGCTCGGTGTCGCTGCGCCAGCAGATGGTCGAGCAGGCCCCCGCCGGCTTCGAGTGGGTAACCCTCCCGCCGATCAAGGGGCTGTCGACCAAGCAGGCCGCCAACCCGCAGACGCTGTCCATCTCCGAGGACAGCAAGCACAAGAAGCAGGCCGCGCAGTTCCTCGAATGGTTCCTCAACCCGACCAACATGGCCACCCTCGCCAAGGGTGACTGGCTGGTGCCGACCGGCAAGCAGGCCAACGCGGAGCTGGTCAAGGCCACCAGCGGCAAGCAGGGCTGGGACGTCGCCGCGGACAGCGCCGCCGACCTGACCGTCGCCCCGTTCCAGAAGGTCGACGGCTACCCGGAGTGGAAGACCAAGTACGCCACCCCGGCCCTTCAGCAGTACTTCGCCAACAAGATCACCCTGGACCAGCTCGGCACGCAGCTGGTCGACGGTGGCAAGCAGGTTCTGAGGTAACCATGTCACTCTTGCTCGACACGTCGGTCGGCTGCCTGGTCGGCGCCGCGGTGGGCGACGCCCTCGGCGGTGCCACCGAGACAGCGCTCCCCGAGCAGATCCGCGCCCGCTTCGGCGGCTGGGTCGAGGGCATCGTGCCCCCGTACCACGCCGACTGGGCGACCGCGCGGCCACTCGCGCCGTACCACAAGGGCGACGGGCACATCACCGACGACACGTTGATGACCCACGCGCTGGTCCGGGCGTACGCGGCCAAGCGGGACCACCTCGACGCGTACGACGTGGTGGAACTGCTCGTCCCCGACCTGATCGAGCGGGTGGTGTACATCCCGGACCTGGAGCGGGAGGGGGTGACCTTCCACCGGCTGGCCGCGGCCGAGCGGTGGTTGGTCACCCGCCTGCACCACGCGCACGCCGACCCTCGCGAGGCCGGCGTGGGCAACATCGTCAACTGCGGCGCCGCCATGTACATGGCCCCGGTCGGCATCGTCAACGCCGGCGACCCGGCCGGGGCGTACGCGGAGGCGGTGGAGATCGCCGGGGCGCATCAGCACAGCTACGGGCGGGAGGCCGCGGCGGTCTTCGCCGCGGCGGTCGCCGCCGCCGCGGCCCCCGGCGCGGGCGTCGACGACGTGCTCGCCGCGGCCCTAAACCTGGCCCGCGACGGCACCCGCGCCGCCATCGACGCCGTGGTCAAGGAGGCCCGGGGGTACGACGACTGGAAGGCCGCCATCCCCGCGCTGCGCGCCGCGGTCGCGCCCTACGACACGGTGGGGGAGGAGTACCGCAGCCCCGGCCTGGGCGCCCGCCGGCCCAGCCGGCTGCACGCCATCGAGGAGCTGCCGGTGGCCTTGGGCATGCTGGTGGTGGCCCGCGGCGAATACCGGGCGGCGGTGCTCGGCTCGGTCAACTACGGCCGCGACGCCGACTCCACCGCCACCATGGCTGGCGCGATCGCCGGGGCGCTCGGCGGCGCGGCGGCCGTGCCCGCCGAGTGGTCCGCGGTGGTGGCCGAGGCGTCCCGCACCGACCTGGTCGAGCCGGCGCGGGTCCTCGCCGAGGTCGCCACCGAGGTCTTCGACCGGGACCGGGAGCGGTTCGCCCGGCGAGCCGAGCGCTTCGGCGGCCTGGCATGAGCGCTGCGGGTGTCCCGGCCGCCGGTGGCGCGACGGCCGCCGGTCGGTCGGCCGGCCCGGGGGGCCGTGCCGTGCGGTCCGGCGCGGCGGGCGGGCTGCGGCTGACCTGGGTGCAGCCGGAGGACCTACTCCCGCACGAGCTGGCGGCCAGCGCTGACGAGGGCCGCGACGTCACCGCCCTCGCCGACTGCTGGACGGCGGCCGGCGGCGACGCGACCGCCCCGATCAGCGGGGCCTCGGCGGTGCCCGCGTCGCCCGAGCTGCGCGCCCTGGCCGTCGACCTGCTCGACGCCGCCGACGCGCTGCCCGGCCCGGACGCGGTCGACGAGCCGGACGACCTGGCCGCCGTGCGGGCGACGTGGCCGACCGCCTGGGCGCTGCCGACCACGGTGGACCGGGACCGGCTGCACGGCGCCTGGCTCGGCCGGGCCGTCGGCTGCCTGCTCGGCAAGCCGGTGGAGAAGATCCCCCGACACGGGATCCGGGAGATCCTCACCGCCACCGGCCGGTGGCCGCTGCGCGGGTACTTCACCGCCGAGGGGCTGCCCGCCGAGGTGGCGGCCCGCTGGCCGTGGAACCGGCGCAGCGCCCCCACCAGCCTGGCCGAGAACATCGCCGGCATGCCCGAGGACGACGACCTCAACTTCGCGCTGCTGGCCCTGCGGCTCCTGGAGACCCACGGGCCGGACTTCACCAGCGCCGACGTGGCCAAGGCCTGGCTGGACTGGTTGCCCGCCGGGCGGGTCTTCACCGCCGAGCGGGTCGCCTACCGCAACCTGCTGCTCGGCTACACCCCGCCGGAGACCGCCCGCCGGCACAACCCGTTCCGGGAGTGGATCGGCGCGCAGATCCGCACCGACGTGTACGGCTGGACCAACCCCGGCCGCCCCGACCGGGCCGCCGAGGCGGCCTGGCGGGACGCCGCCGTCAGCCACGTCCGGGCCGGGGCGTACGGGGCGATCTGGGTGGCCGCCCTCGCCGCGGCGGCGCCGGTCGCCGGGAGCATCGACGAGGTGCTGGACGCGGCCGAATCGGTGCTGCCCCCGGGCAGCCGGTTCACCGCCGCCGTCCGGGAGGCGCGCGCCCTCGGCGCTTGCACAAACGACTGGGAGCGCATCGTGGACACCCTCTACCAGCGGCACGGCCACCTGCACTGGGTGCACGTGCGCAACAACGCCGCGCTGGTCGCGGCGGCGCTCGCGTACGGGCGCGGCGACCTGGAGCGGTCCATCTGCGCCGTGGTCAGTGGCGGCTGGGACACCGACTCGACCGGCGCCACCGTCGGCGCGGTCACCGGGGCGCTGACCGGCGCGTCCGGGCTGCCCGAGCGCTGGGTCGCCCCGCTGCGCAACCGGCTGGCCAGCAGCATCGCCGGCTTCGACGGGATCGGCTTCGACACCCTCGCCGACCGTACCCTCGCCCTGGCCGAGGCCACGGCGCCAGCGGACGGCGGTGCGGCGTGAGCGCCCGGGTGATCGTGGTCGGCAGCGCCAACCTGGACCTGGTGGTGACCACGCCGCAGCTGCCCAGGCCCGGTGAGACGGTACTCGGCGGCGACTTCCGCACCGTGCCCGGAGGCAAGGGCGCCAACCAGGCGGTGGCCGCCGCCCGGGCCGGCGCGGACTGCGACTTCGTCGGCGCCGTCGGCACCGACGACTTCGGCATGCTGCTGAGTGACAACCTGATCGCCGCCGGCATCGACGTACGGGGCCTGCGCACCGTGGACGGGCCCTCCGGCGTCGCGCTGATCGCCGTGGACGGCGCGGCGGAGAACTTCATCGTCGTCGCCCCCGGCGCCAACGCCGCCCTCACCACGCTGGACGCGGCCGACCGGACGGCGGTGGCCGCCGCCGACGTGCTGCTGCTCCAGCTGGAGGTGCCGCTCACGGCGGTCAGCCAGGCCGCCGAGTGGGCCCGCGCCGACGCCACCACGGTGGTGCTCAACGCCGCCCCGGCCCGGCCGCTGCCGGGCGAGCTGCTCGACCTGGTCGACGTGCTGGTGGTCAACGAACACGAGGCGGCAGTCGTCGGCGGCGTCTTCACCGAAGAACCCGGCGCGCTGCTCGACGCGCTCGTGACCCTGGTGCCCCGGGTGGTGCTCACCCTGGGCGCGCGCGGCGCCGCGTACGCCGACCGGCACGGCGCCCGCATCGAGGTCCCGGCGCCGAAGGTCGACGCGGTCGACACCACCGCGGCCGGTGACGCGTTCACCGGCGCGCTCGCCGTCGCCCTGGCCGAGCACGGTGGCGTCCTCACCGCCGACACGGCGACGGCCGTGCTGCGCTGGGCGTGCGCTGCCGGCGCGGCCTGCGCCCAACGGCCGGGCGCGTCCACCGCCCTGCCGCGGCGGGCCGCCATCGACGCCCTGCACGCCGCCACCTACGGAGATGCCGCGTGAGCTTCAACGCCTACATGCCGCGGCCGATCGACCGGCCGGCCGACGTGCCGCTCGGCTCGCACGCCGACCTCGCCACCCTCGACGAGGCGAAGGTCTTCGCCGCCCCCGACGACCCGGCCGACTGGCCCGCCTGGCGGGACCAGCTCACCCGGTGGCGGGCCGACGCCCGGGGCCGCATCGCCTACACGGGCGAGCACTACGACGAGATCACCGGCGACTGCTTCACCGTCTGCCTCGCCTGGCTCTGGGACGAGACCCTCTACGACCACGAGCGGGGCGTCTTCACCGTCGAGGCGTTCCTAGAAGCCGCCCGGCGCGACTTCGGCGGCTTCGACGGGGTGGTGCTCTGGCACGCGTACCCGGTGATCGGGCTGGACGACCGCAACCAGTTCGACTGGTACCGGGACGTGCCCGAGCTGCCCGAGGTGGTGCGCGCGTTCCAGGCGCACGGCGTCCGGGTTTTCATCGACTACAACCCCTGGGACACCGGCACAAAACGGGAGCCCGGCACCGACGCCGAGGAGGTGGCCGCGCTGGCCGCCACCCTCGGCGTCGACGGGGTCTTCCTGGACACCCTCAAGGAGGGTGCCGGCGAGCTGCGCAAGGCCCTCGACGCCGTCCGCCCCGGCCTGGTCCTGGAGGGGGAGAGCCGGGTGCCGCTGGCGCGTATCTCCGATCACGCCATGTCCTGGGCGCAGTGGTTCGCCGACTCGGAGGTGCCCGGGGTGCTGCGGGCCAAGTGGTTCGAGCGGCGGCACATCCTGCACCACACCCGGCGCTGGCACCGCAGCCACCTCGACGAGCTGCACTCCGCCTGGCTCAACGGCTGCGGGGTCCTGGTCTGGGAGAGCGTCTTCGGTGTCTGGGTCGGCTGGAACGACCGGGACAAGGCCGTCTTGCGGGCCATGCGCCGGGTGCAGGCCAGCCACGCCGCCTGGTTGCGCGCCGAGGACTGGGTGCCTCTCGCCGACCACCCCGGCTCCGGCCAGGTGTACGCGTCCCGCTGGACGCACGACGGCGAACCCCTGTGGACAGTGGTCAACCGGGGTGCCGACCACGACGGGCCGTGGCTGCTCACCGAGCCGCGCCCCGGCCGGCGCTTTGTCGACCTGGTCACCGGGGCGGAACTGACCGTCAGCGAGACCGGTGACGGCCGGGTCGCCGTCGGCGGCCCGCTCCCGGCCGGCGCGATCGCCGCCGTGGTCGCCACCGACACGCCCGTCGCCCGGCACGAGCCGCCGACCGGCGATCCGTCCTTCCCGGCCCGCGCCGCGGTGCGGAGCCGCACCCCGTGGTCGCCCCTCGCCGCCCTGCCCGACGGCATGGTCACCGTCGACGGCGGCCGTCACGACCTGCTCGTCCGCCACCGGGTCCGGGAGACCGGGCTGTACGGGGAGGCGCCCTACGTCGACGAGTGGAAGCCGCTGCCGCCCCGGCTGCACCACACCGGCACCCTGCGCCGTCCGGTCCGGCTCGGCCGCTTCGCCATCGACACCAACGAGGTCACCCACGGCCAGTACGCGCGGTTCCTCGCCGCCACCGGCTACCGACCCGTCCGACCGGAACGGTTCACCGCCGGCCAGGGACCCGCCGACGCCCCGGTCACCGGCGTCGACCTCGCCGACGCCCGCGCGTACGCCGACTGGGCGGGACTGCGGCTGCCCACCGAGGACGAGTGGCAGGTCGCCGCCGAGGCGGGGCTGCTCAGCAGGCGGGAACCCCTCGTCTGGAACCTGACCGAGAGCGAACACTCCGACGGGCGTACCCGGTTCGTGATCCTCAAGGGCGGGTGCGCGTACCGGGCGGAGGGCTCCGACTGGTACCTCGACGGCGGCCCGCAGCCGCCCGACGTGTCGGTGAAGCTGCTGCTGCTCGGCGCGGGACTGACCCGCTCCGACTCGATCGGCTTCCGCTGCGCCGCCGACCTGCCCCGGGAGGTCCGATGACCGCGCCGCTGCACGGGATCAAGGTCGTCGACCTGGCCACCCTCTTCGCCGGTCCGCTCGCCGCCGCGTTCCTCGGCGACTTCGGCGGCGACGTGGTCAAGGTCGAGCACCCGGCCAAGCCCGACCCGTCGCGCGGCCACGGCCCGGCCAGGGACGGCGTCGGCCTGTGGTGGAAGGTGCTCGGCCGCAACAAGCGCACCGTCACCTGCAACCTCTCCGACCCGCAGGGCGCGGAACTGCTGCGCCGGCTGATCGCCGACGCGGACGTGCTGGTGGAGAACTTCCGCCCCGGAACCCTGGAACGCTGGGGGCTCGGCCCCGACGAGCTGCACGTCGTCAACCCGCGACTGGTGATCGCCCGGATCAGCGGCTTCGGCCAGGTCGGCCCGTACGCGTCCCGGCCGGGGTTCGGCACCCTCGCTGAGGCGATGAGCGGCTTCGCCGCCGCCACCGGCGAACCCGACGGCCCGCCCACCCTGCCCCCGTTCGGGCTCGCCGATTCGGTCACCGCGCTCGCCGCCGCGTACGCGGTCATGCTGGCCCTGCGTGGCCGCGACCTCACCGGCCAGGGCCAGGTGGTCGACCTGGCCATCATCGAGCCGATCATGGCGATGCTCGGCCCGCAGATCACCTGGTACGACCAGCTCGGCTACGTCCAGCCCCGGCTAGGCAACCGGTCCAACAACAACGCCCCCCGCAACACCTACCGGTGCGCCGACGGGCGGTGGGTGGCCGTGTCGACCAGCGCGCAGAGCATCGCCGAGCGGGTGCTGCGGCTGGTCGGCCGCCCCGAACTGATCGACGAACCCTGGTTCGCCACGGGCAGCGGCCGGGCCGCGCACGCCGACGAGCTCGACGCCGCCGTCGGCGCGTGGGTGGCGAAACGCGACCGGGACGAGGTCGTCGCCGCGTTCGAGGCCGCGCAGGCCGCCGTCGCCCCCGTCTACGACGTCCGCGACATACTCGCCGACCCGCAGTACGCGGCGCTGGGCACCGTCGTCAGCGTCCCCGACGAGGACCTCGGCCAGGTACGCATGCAGAACGTGCCGTTCCGGATGTCCGCCAGCCCGGGGGAGATCCGGCACGCCGGCCGGCGGCACGGCCAGGACACCGACGAGGTGTTCCGGGCGCTCGGCGTCACCGACGACGAACTGGCCGCGCTGCGCGAGCGGGGGGTGATCTGATGCTGCTCACCTGGCTCTACGTGCCCGGCGACCGGCCGGACCGGTTCGCCAGGGCGGTCGCCTCGGGCGCCGACGCGGTCATCCTCGACCTGGAGGACGCGGTCGTCGGCGGGCGCAAGGCGTATGCCCGCGCCGCCGTCGCCGAGTTCCTCGCCGCGCCGCACCCGGTGCCGGTGCAGGTCCGGGTCAACGAGCTGACCGGCCCGGACGTGGACGCCGACCTGGCCGCCGTCGCCGGGGCACCGGGTTTGGCCGGGCTGCGACTGCCCAAGGTGGAGGCCCCGGCCACCGTCGCCGCGCTCGCTGCCCGGACCGACACCCCGCTGCACCCGCTGATCGAGTCCGCCGCCGGGCTGGAAGCCGCGTACGACATCGCGGGCGCGCATCCGGCGGTGTCCTCGCTCGGGCTGGGGGAGGCCGACCTGCGCTCGGACCTCGGCGTCGCCGACGACGACGGCCTGCTCTGGGCGCGCGGCCGGATCGTGGTCGCGGCCCGCGCGGCCGGCCTGCCGCCGCCCGCCATGTCGGTGTACGCCAACGTCGCCGACCTCGACGGGCTGGCCGCCTCCTGCGCGGCCGGCCGGCGGCTCGGCTTCCTCGGCCGCGCGGCCATCCACCCGCGCCAGCTCCCGGTGATCGCCGAGGCGTTCCGGCCGGCCGAGCGCGAGGTGGCCCGGGCCCGGGAGCTCCTCGCCGCGGTCGCCGACGCGCAGGCCCGCGACTCCGGCACGGTGGTGCTGCCCGACGGCCGGTTCGCCGACCGCGCGATGGTGGCCGCCGCCTGCCGCATCGTCGACCTGGCCGCCCGGTACGCGGCCTGAACGCCGCGGCTGTCAGCCGAGGCGCCCCCGTCCGAAGGCGTCGGCGCGGCCCCACCGCCCCGGGATGTCCCGCAGCTCGATCCGGCCGATCTCTCTGGGCACCCCGGGCCTGGTCACCAGGTGCTCCCCGCGTGGCTCCATGCCGAGCATGGTCCGCAGCAGCAACAAGGGGGTGCCCGTCGACCACGCCTGCGGACTACAGGCAGTCGGGTATTGGACCGGATACCGGGTCAGTTCCCGGTCATGTCCGGCGAAGGCCTCCGGCAGTCGACCGTTGAAGAACTCGGCTGCGTCGATGATGCCCTGGGCGATGTGCGCGGCTTCTTGGGCGAAGCCGTAGCGGCGTAGTCCCCAGGCGATGAAGGAGTTGTCGAAGGGCCAGACGGTGCCGACGTGGTAGCCGAGCGGGTTGTAGCGGGCCTCTCCCTTGGCGAGGGTGCGGACGCCCCAGCCGGAGAACAGTCGGGGGCCGAGCAGGTGCTCAGCGATCTTCGCGGCCCTGGACTCTTCGACGATGCCGCTCCACAGCAGGTGGCCGATGTTGGAGGACAGCGCGTCGACCTGGCCGCCGTCGGCGTCGAGGGCGAGGGCGTAGTATTCGCCGTCCTCCACCCAGAAGTCCCGGTTGAACCGTTGCTTGAGCTCGGCTGCTTCCCGTTCGAGGCGGTCGGCGTACGCCGGGTCGTTCCAGAACTCGCGGGCCAGGCGGGCGCCGCGGATCTTGGCGTCGTAGGCGTAGCCCTGCAGCTCGCAGGTGGCGCGGGGCAGGCCGGGCAGCCTGCCGTCCCGGTAGGAGATCGCCTCCGGCGAGTCCTTCCAGCACTGGTTCTCCAGGCCGGTCTGCTCGTTGCGGCGCTGGTACCAGACATAGCCGTTGCCCATGATGTCGCCGTACTCGTCGACCCAGTCGAGGGCGGCCCGCGCAGAGCGCTCGAGAAGCCGCACCGCATTGGTGTCTCCGGTCCAGCGCTCGTATTCGTCGATGAGGATCACGTAGAGCGGGGTGGCGTCGGCGCTGCCGAAATACGGTGAGTGCGGCTGCTCCTCGAACCCGACCGTCTCCCCGTAGCGCAACTCGTGCATGATCTTTCCCGGCTCTTCTTCGCGGAAATCGTCCAGCACGCTGCCCTGCAACAGCGTCAGAAGGCGCAGCGTCGTAGCGGCGAGATCCGGTGCGAACGGCAGCGCCTGCAGGCTAGTGAAGATGCTGTCACGACCGAAGATGGCCATGAACCACGGCAGACCGGCGGCGGGCAGGCTTCGTCCGCCGGCCGTCAGCGGCGCGAAACGGAGCGCGGCAAGGTCAACGAGGCTGCGTTGGTAGGTCATCATCAGTGATGCGGATTCGCAGTTCAGACGGGGTGTCTCACGGAGCCACAGGTCCAGGTCCCGGCGCATCTCCGTCTTGACCCGACCGGGTCTGCCCTGGAGGCTCTCCCGGAGATCACGCCCGTTCACGCCCAGTGTCGCCACGTGAAGATCGGTCACCCATTCGCCGTGTGGTCCGATCCGGACGTCGTACGTCAGCCCGTGCTCGTCGATCCGGGCCGGCTCGGTGGTGGAGACGACCGTCTCCCGCTGGAACGCCTCGCGCCGGTAGCCGAGACGCAGGCACCCGTTTTCGACCCGCGTGTAGTACTGTCCCTTCTTCTCCCGCACGTCCTTGATCTCGAACAGATCGGCGAAGTCGCTGTCGACCTCGAGCCGGATCCGTAGGTCGACCGGCTCACTTCGGTGGTTGATCACCGTCAAGCGCTCGTTGAAGCTGCCACCGATCGAGCGTTCGCGGATGGCCGAAACCTTGGGATCGATAGCGGGAGTCGCGGCAACCGGGGTGAGAAAGAACCGCGTCTCGAAGTACTCGAGGTCGTCGACGGTGAGCGCGTTGAGCCGATCCCCGTCGATGCTCAGTAGCCACTTCGACAGGAATCTGGTGTCAAACGAGAACAGTCCGGTCGGGATGGTGGGAGACGCGTCGATGTCGCCGCTCGCCTCACTGACCACGAACGTGTTGCCGTCCAGAAGCCTGACAAGGTCCTCAGTCATCCCTGCCGTCTCCGCTCGCTGGCGAACATCCGCGGGTGGTGCGCGCCGGGCGGCCCCGGAAAGACTCGCTGAATGAAGCGCGCCAGCCGTATGTCGCCCACGGCCCTGAGTTCGTTCCGTACCCACGCCGCGTACAGGTTCTCCCCGCCGCTGACGATCCGGTCGAAGAGCCCCTTGTCGGCGCGGACGACCGAGTCGGCCTCGCGGTCCTCCCTCGACACCTGAATATCACCATTGTTGATGGTGACGAGCCAATGGTCGATCCCGTGATCGTGTTCGAGATCGAAGCGTATGGTGCCGGTGGCCTCCTGGAGCAGGGGTTCGTGGCCGCGGCGGCCGAGCCCGTCGAAGAACTCCGCCGTTGGATCAGACATCAGACTCCCTCGGTCAGTTCTGACCAGCACAGCATCACCCGGGCCGGGGCACCTCGGCATCACGGGGTGAGCGACGCTGCCTGTTGAGCCGGTCGACTTGCAAGGGGTGGCGCTGATGTCGCATGCGACCAGAGAGTTCTTCGACGAACTCGACCGCCGTGGGTCCGAACGCCTGCTGAAAAAGACCACGGGCACCATACGCTTCGATCTCGAACACGGCCACGGGATCGATCATTGGCTCGTCACCATCATCAATGGTGATATTCGGGTGTCGAGGGAGGAGCGCGACGCCGACTGCGTCATCCGTGCCGACAACGCGTTCTTCGACCGCATGGCACGCGGCGAGGAGAAACCGTTGCCGGCGTGGCTGCGGAACGAGATCACCAGCGAAGGCCAATATCGGTTCATAGTCCTGCTGGAGCGGCTCTTTCGCGAGACGCCCGGCGCGCGCCATCCGCGGACCTTTGCCCGCGAACGTGGGGGGCGCAGATGAGTGCGGAGCTCGTCAGGATCCTGGACGGCAACATCTTCGTGTTGAGCTTTGACAGCGGTGACATCGAAGCGTCGCCCGCTGTCCCATGTGGGTTCTTCTCGTTCGACACCCGATTCCTGTCGCTGTGGCGGCTGAGCATCAACGGCGAAGGGCTGCACGCCCTGGCCATGGACGACTCGCGTTACTTCGAAGTGCGTTTCTTCCTGGTGCCGGGCGCTCCGACCCATTACCTGGACTCCAAGGTGTCGGTGATGCGTGAACGGTCGGTCGCCGGCAGCTTTGAGGAGCGGTTGACGGTCTTCAACCACGCCGCGGAACCGGCCGAGTTCACCGTCCGCTTCGAGGCGGACTCTGACTTCATGCCTCTGCTCGCGATCGCGCAGCCGGAGAAGCCAGCGGGCCGGATCTACAAGCGCGTCGAGGACGGGTCCCTGCATCTCGGCTACGAGCGCGAGAAGTTCCGGCGCGAGACGGTCATCTCCACGAGCGAGCCGGCGCAGGTCGACGAACACGGGCTGACGTACAACATCCTCGTCGGCGCGCACGAAAAGTGGACCACCACACTGCACGTCCGAGGACAGGTGCTGCGCCCGGACGGCCAGGATGTTCGCGACCATGTGTATCCCGGGCGACGCAGGCGAAACAAGGTGCACCTCGAGCAGGACCTTCAACGGTGGCTCGACAAGGCACCGCAACTGCACTGTGACTGGGCGCCGCTGACGAGGACGTACCGTCGAAGCCTGATCGATCTTGCGGCGTTGCGGTACTCGCCGCTGACGCTCCCGAAGGAGGCAATGCCCGCCGCCGGCCTGCCGTGGGCCGCGACCCTCACTGGGCGTGAACCCATCTTCGCCAGTCTGCAGGCACTGCCCTTCGCCTCGGAACTCGCCGTGGCCACGTTGCGCATGCTCGGGATTGACCAGGGCTCGGTGCTGGACGACTTCCGGGACGAGGAGCCGGGAAAGATCCTGCGCGAGTTTCGCTACGGCGAGCTGGTCGCGTTCGAGCAACGCCCGCAATCGCCGTATTACGGCAGCGCCGACGTCACCCCGCTCTACGTGGTCCTGCTCGACGAGTACGAGCGGTGGACCGGGAACGCCGCCCTGGTGCGGGAGTTCGAGGACGAGGCCCGGGCGGCCCTGCACTGGATCGACGAGTACGGCGACATCATGGGCAACGGCTATGTCTGGTACCAGCGCCGCAACGAGCAGACCGGCCTGGAGAACCAGTGCTGGAAGGACTCGCCGGAGGCGATCTCCTACCGGGACGGCAGGCTGCCCGGCCTGCCCCGCGCCACCTGCGAGCTGCAGGGCTACGCCTACGACGCCAAGATCCGCGGCGCCCGCCTGGCCCGCGAGTTCTGGAACGACCCGGCGTACGCCGACCGCCTCGAACGGGAAGCAGCCGAGCTCAAGCAACGGTTCAACCGGGACTTCTGGGTGGAGGACGGCGAATACTACGCCCTCGCCCTCGACGCCGACGGCGGCCAGGTCGACGCGCTGTCCTCCAACATCGGCCACCTGCTGTGGAGCGGCATCGTCGAAGAGTCCAGGGCCGCGAAGATCGCTGAGCACCTGCTCGGCCCCCGACTGTTCTCCGGCTGGGGCGTCCGCACCCTCGCCAAGGGAGAGGCCCGCTACAACCCGCTCGGCTACCACGTCGGCACCGTCTGGCCCTTCGACAACTCCTTCATCGCCTGGGGACTACGCCGCTACGGCTTCGCCCAAGAAGCCGCGCACATCGCCCAGGGCATCATCGACGCAGCCGAGTTCTTCAACGATCGACTGCCGGAGGCCTTCGGCGGATACGACCGGGAGCTGACGAGGCACCCCGTCCAGTACCCCACAGCGAACAGCCCTCAGGTCCTGTCCACCGGCGCGCCACTCCTGTTGTTGCGGACCATGCTCGGCTTGGAGCCGTACGGAGACGACCTGGTGGCGGCGCCGGCCCTGCCCGAGAGATTCAGGCGGATCGAGCTGCTCGACATTCCAGGCAGGTGGGGCCGGATCGACGCCGCGGGGTACGTGTAGATCGGCGCGCAGAAGGGCAGATGACGCAGAGCTGAGTGCCCCAATCGGATCGAACGAACAGGAGGCGTCAGCCGACGAGGTCGGCGAGCACCCCGCTGTTCCGCCGCCGGACACCACTGCCGGATCCCCGGCCGTCGCCGCCGACCGTACGCTGGCCCCACCGACGGGCAGGACAGGAGCGGGGATGGGCGAGGGACAGCCACGGCTCAACCGGCGGAGCCTGCTCGTCGCCGCCGGGGGCCTGGCCGTGGCCGGTGTCGGCGTCCCCGTCAGCCTCGCCGCCACCGCCGACCCGCCACCGCCACCGCCGGGCGGCCGCCGGCCGATCAGCATGGCGATGCACATCCACGCCTCGTTCAGCGAGGGCATCGCCAGCTACGCCGCCCACCTCGACCAGGCCCGCCGCAACGACGTCGACGTGATCTGGTGGACCGACCACGACTTCCGGGTCGCCGCGCACGACCACCGCCGGATGGTGCACTTCGACGGCGCGGAGGAGCTGGAGGGCGGGCTGGCCTGGACCTGGAAGGCGTCCACCGAGGGCCAACTGGCCGCCTCGGCCGCCGACTTCGTCGACAGCCCGCACGCCACCGACGACTCGGCGAAGACCCTGCGCCTCACCGCCACCGGCGACGGCATCCTCTGGTACGCCGGCCAGGCCTGGAACTGGACGCACACCGGCAACATCTCCGACACTACGCTCCACCTCGACGTGCTGCCGGAAACGTCCGGGCCGGACGCGATCCTGCTCGTCGAGATCGCCCTCTCGCACCACCCCGCCCGCGCCGGCCGACCCGCCGGCCAGCACATCCTGCGCTACCGCATCGGCACCGAGCGCGCCGGCCAGTCGACCGACGACCTGCTCGGCACCGTCGACCTGCCCGCCCCGCCCGGGCAGTGGCGGCGGCACACGTTCGCGCTGGTGGAGGACGTCCGGCGGCTCTGGCCCGACCTGGTCGCCGGGGACAACTCCCTGCGTGGCCTGCGCCTCGGCGTCAGCGTGAACGCGTCCGCGCGGGGCAGCTTCGTCGTCGACCGGCTGGCCTTCGACCGGGCCCGCCGCGCCGGCCAGGCCGGCGAGGACCTCCGCGCCGAGGTGCTCCGCGGGTACGACGGCGCGTTCCCGGGTGTCACCCACCACCGGGCGTACGAGGTGTCGCTGGTGCGGCACCTCAACTGGTTCGGCGGGGACCAGACGCTGCCGGCGTTCCCGTCGCCGCCGTACCGGGACAACGACGTGACCCGTACCGCGCGGATGATCGAGTTCCTGCACTCGCACGGTGGCGTGGTCTGCTGGAACCACCCGCTCGACGTGGAGAACCGGGAGTCGCTGGCCCGGCTGATGGTGGAGCGGAACAACCTCGGCGCCGACCTGGTCGAGATCGGTCGCGGGCCCCTCGCCGACCACCTGTGGGCGCTCGACGTCGCCGCCCGTAACGCCGTCTTCTTCACCGCCGTCGGCGTGACCGACGACCACGACGGCACCGACTGGCGGGGACGCGGCGATCGACACGTCACGTACGTCTGGGCGCCGTCCACCGACCGCGATGACCTGGTGGCCGCGCTGCGCGCCGGGCAGGCCTGGTTCACCGACCTGGCCCGCTACCGGGGTGCCCTGGACATCGAGCTCAACGGCCGTACGGCGATGGGCGCGGTCGCCGTCACCGACGCGGCGGAGCTGACGGTACGTCTGCTCGCCACCGACCTGCCGGCCGGCGCGTCCCTGGAGGCGGTCATCGGGACGGTGGACCTGGCCGGCGTTCGCGACCTGACCCCGGCCAACAGGACCACCCGGATCTCCATAGGGCAGCTTCGACCGGGCTGGTACGACCTGCGGGTGACGCCAGGCGACGGCACCTACGTCCGTACCCAGGTCCGATCGGCGGACGGCACGATCCTTGGGGCGAGCAACCCGACCTGGCTGCTGCGTTCCGCACCCCCGCACGGCATCCCGCTGGCGCGTCGGTTCTGACCTGCTGGCAGCCCTTGCTCGGGCAGTTCCGACACCAGTTGAACCGGGTCGTGAAGATTCATGGAGCCCTTCCTCAAAGGACCGGCGAGGTCCATGCAAGTGGACGCTCACGCGCGGTGGCTTGGCTATGTCCGGCCGGCCTCGTAGGTAAGCTCGACGAGATCTTGCAACTGCCGCAGCACATCGCTCTTGTGACTGGTTTCCGGAAGCTCGTCCCGCGCTGCCTCGATCAGACCATCCTGCCACTGTGCGAGGATCTCCCGCCGCGTGTCGGCGGGCACGTCGTCCAACCAGAAGGACCCGAGATTGTTTTCGACGATTTCCTGGAGGTGTTCGGCTGCCTTCCGGTCGCTCACTCGTGGAATGAGGAACTCCAGGGTCCAGTCGAACAAGCCACCGCCCGCAGACCAGTCGAGCCCTGGCTTGAGTACGATCAGGCCCGCCATCATTTCCCCAAGATGAAGACACGCGGACCAAGCTGCTTGTCCGCAATGAATTGCTGGATCCGCACGATCTGCTCCGGCGTGAACGTTGATACGTCCACTGGTACGAGATCCGCCTTGTTCAGATGTCGTTCCATCTGGTACTGGAGTCGCTTCCACTCCCGGTCGAAGAACCGGCTGTCGAAAGGTCCCACGGCATCATACGTGTGACCGGCCTCGTCAACCCAGTCGGCGGAGGATCCTGCTGGGGCCCGTCGCAGTCGGACTCCGAGTGCCTGCTCCAGCCGTACTGCCGTTTCGGCCTCCACGGACGGAATCTGCCGGTGGCTGGATCCATGCCGAGATCGCGGACTCGCTTCGCCTCAGCTTCCGGATCCAGACGCTCGTTCCGATGTTCAGGCCGGTGGGAGGGCTGCCCGCTGCCGTCCCTGAGCCGACCGAGGATCTGCTTCAGTTTGTCGATCAACTCGCCGAGGCGGTGCATCTTCGGGATCAGCCGCCGCAGGCTGGCCAGCAGCCCGCGCAACCACTGCGCGATCTTCGCCCCCCACGCCGCCACCGTGGTGGTGACCTGCTCGACGACCAGGGGAGTGGCGAACCCGAGGCTGGCCGCCTCCTCGGCGGCGTACACGATCAGGCGGGAGACGCAGGTGGCGATGGCGTCGCGGACCATGAGCCGGACGGCGGCGATGAGCATGCCGGCGGCCTCGGTGACCAGCGCCATGGTGTCGGCGGCGTGGCTCAGGCCGGCGACGGCCTGCTGCTGCTCGCCGGCCCAGGTGCGGTAGGCCGGTCCGGCGCTGCCGCCCCACTCGGCGACGTTCATGCGTACCGCCCGAGCCAGGCTCTCCGCCTCGTCGCGCAGGGAGCCGGCGACGTTGCGCCAGGTCTGGGCGTGCGCGGCGATCTGTGCGGGGTCGCCGGCCAGCCAGTCGAGCGCCTCGGTGAGCGGCCGGACGTGTTCGATGAGCCAGGCGACGCCGTACTGGAGCAGGGAGCCGATCGGGTCGGAGACCAGCGCGAGGCCGTCCAGGCTGGCGCCGACCACGCCGAGGGTGCCGTCGATCCAGCTGCCGTTTGTGATGCCCTCGCCGATGAGCTGGATGTCCTCGGCGATCCAGACGCCGGCCCACGGGTTGGCCGGGCCGTCGGCGGGGGCGGCGACCAGCGGGTTGGTGGTCACAGGCGCTGCCGGATCCGGTTGAGCGTGGTCTCCGCCCGGGTGTCGGTCTCCCGGTAGCGGGCGGCCACGGTGCGCAGCCGGTCGGCGGTGTCGCCCACCGAGCGGGCCGCCGTGCCGACGCCGTCGACCAGGACTCGCTGCACCTGGTCGAGCAGCACCGGCATCAGCTCGCAGAGCTGGCCGTACGCGTCCGCGCCGAGTCGGACGGACGCGCCGGCCTGCCGGGCGACCGCCAGGGCGTCGGCGATCCCGTCCAGGTGACCGGCGTGCGCGGTCAGATCCGTCGGTACGACGTCGATGCCCTCACCGGCCGGCACGGTGGCCGTCCCCGTCGGCTCCGCCGAGTCGCCGGCCGTACGAGTCGATGATCGCGTCGGCCGCCGGATCGTCCGGCCCCAGGGTCTCCCGGGTCGCCTCGGTGGCCTGGCGCAGCAAGTCGGCGTATGCGGCCCGGGTGGTGGCCAGCACCTGCTCGGCGGTCCGCGCCGCCGGCCGGGCCCGGATCCGCTCGTCGAGCCGCAGGGCGATCAGCGTGCCGGCGGAGTCCACGGTCGCCTCGACGGCCCCGTCCGCGCTGGTCGCGCTGGCCGTCAAGCCCGACAGTCGCTGGGCCAGCGCCCGGCTGCGCTCCGCCCGATCGGCGAGGGAGGCCTCCCAGTCGTCGATGCGGCGTCCCGCCGTCGCCAGGCCCGCGTCGTCCGTCCACATGTCGACCCTCCCCAGGGGACACCGTCCGGGCGCCGAAGGGAGCCTACCGCCGCGGACCGGCGACACATTACCAACCGCAGGCGACTCGTCGCTGCCCGTGGCTCCCCGGACCGCCGGGTCCGCCCGGCGTCCATCCGCTCCGGTCAGACGGTCTGGCCGGTGGGCGGATGACCACCGGGTTGACGTCCACCCCGACCGGCTCGGCCAGCGCCCAGCGTCGGCGGCCGCCGACGCCCGCCGGTGCCCGTTGCGCCGCGCCGGCTCCGACGATGGTGAGGGCGACGCCGTCCGGGGCGAGGACCGGGCCGGCGGGCGGGCACGCGCTCCGCAATGCCCCGCTCGCGGGAGTGAACGGCGTCGGAACGGGTAGGCGCGGCGCCGGGAGGCGGGCGCCTCCGGAATCGAGGGGGACAATGGGAGCTGCCGTCGTCGTTGGCCTGGTCATCGTCATCGCGATCGTGGTGCTCGTGTTGTCGCTGAGCGTCCGGTTGGTGCAGCAGTACCAGCGCGGGGTCGTGTTCCGCTTCGGCCGGGTGGTGGACCGCATCAGACAGCCCGGTTTTCACCTGATCATCCCGGTGGCCGACCGCATGGTGCGGGTCAGCATGCAGACCACCGTGATCGGAGTGCCCGCGCAGGGCGTCATCACCCGGGACAACGTCACCCTCACTGTCGACGCGGTCGTCTACTACCGGGTGGTCGACCCGGTGAAGGTGCTGGTCAACGTGCGGGACTACCAATCGGCGGTGCTCCAGGTGGCCCAGACGGCGCTGCGGTCGGTGATCGGCAAGGCCGACCTGGACACCCTGCTGCGTGACCGGGACCGGATCAACGCCGAGTTGAAGGCGGTGATCGACGCGCCCACCGAGAAGCCGTGGGGCCTGCTCATCGAACGGGTCGAGGTGAAGGACGTGTCGCTGCCCGAGGGGATGAAGCGCTCGATGTCCCGCCAGGCCGAGGCGGAGCGGGAACGCCGAGCCCGGGTGATCGCCGCCGACGGCGAGTTCCAGGCGTCCCGCCGGCTCGCCGACGCCTCCCAGGCGATGGCGAACACGCCGGGGGCGTACCAGCTGCGGTTGCTGCAGACGGTGGTGGAAGTCGCGGCGGAGAAGAACAGCACCCTGGTCATGCCGATCCCGGTGGAGCTGCTGCGCTTCTTCAGCGAGTTCACCCGGGGCGCCCGTGAGCAGGCGGCTCCCGGTGGGCCGGGGCCGAAGGAGCAGGCGACGCCGGTCGGGCCGGTGCTCGGCCCGGTCACCGAGAGCGTGGCCGCCGCGGCCGAGGGCGACGGCCACCGCGGTCGGCAGGAACCGCCGCACTGACGGGGCACTGCATATAACGACAAGCGGTATATGCTCGGCAGCATGACCGACAGTCCGCTCCGGGAACCGACCTTCCTGGTCCTCACCGCGCTGGCCGAGACACCCCAGCACGGCTACGCCGTCATCGAGGACGTCCTGCGCATCTCCGACGGCCGGGTCCGACTCCGCGCCGGCACCCTCTACGCCGTCCTGGACCGGCTCCGTGCCGACGGCCTGATCGAGGTCGAGCGCGAAGAGGTGGTGCAGTCCCGGCTGCGCCGCTACTACCGCCTCACCGCGCTGGGCGCGACCCGGCTCGCCGACGAGGCCGCCCGGTTGCGCCGCAACGCCGACGCCGCCGGCGTCCGGCTGCGTCGGGCCGGCCTGCTCCCCGAGGGGGGAGCGGCGTGAGCGACGAGAAGCTGGAACGCCGCTACCGTCGGCTGCTCGCCGTCTACCCCTGGGAACACCGCCGGGCGTACGAGGATGAGATGCTCGCTGTCCTCCTCGCCGACGCCCGGCCCGGGCAGCGTCGGCCCACCGCCGCGGACGCGGCCAACCTGATCGGCGCCGGCCTGCGGGCCCGGCTGAGGGTGAGCGCACGGGGGTTCACCGAGCCGGCCTGGGCCGACGCCGCCGCGGTGACCGGCCTGTTCGTCGCCCTCGTGCTGCTGGTGCTGGCCGGGAAGGGGGTGGTCGATCAGTTCGTATCGGATCCCTCCCTCCCGCCGTTCGTCCATCTGGTGGTCCGTGCCGACCGCGTCGATCTGCTGCGCCTGGTCGGCTGGGCGGGCGTCTGCGTCGCCGCGCTGGTCGGGCTGCGGTGGATCGCCGCCGGGCTGGCCTGGGCGGCGGTCGTCGCCTGGGTGGTGCTGGTCGGGCCGGGGGTGGCCGACCAGCCCCGGTACGTGGTGGACACCCTGCCGCAGCTCGCGCTCGCCGTGGTGGTGGCCGCCGCGCTCAGCGTGCCGGCGCCGCGCCGCCGGGCGGTGGCGGTGCTGGGCGTACGCCGGCTGGCGGTGCTGGTGCTGGCGCCGCTCGCGATGGCGGCGCTGCTGGTGGTCAACCGGGTCACCAGTCCGCTCTTCAACACCACGACCGCGACGGTGTCCTTTCAGCGCCTCTACGACCTGGAGGCGCGCAGCGAGCTGGTCATGTGGCTGTATGTCGCCGGCCTCGCCGCGGCCGGGCTGACCGCGCTGGTCGCCCTGGCCACCCTCGCCCCGGAGGTCCGCCGGCGCATCGTCGTGATGCTGGCGCCGGTCGCCACGCTGGCCCTGGTGATCGACACCGCGCTGGCCGGCTGGGCGGTGTCCACGATGCACATGGGCCACACCATCCCGCTCGTACCGACGCAGTGGGCGATGCTCGTGCTCGTGCCGGCGATGACGTTCCTCGCCGGCGTGCTGCTCGTCCGCCGTCGGGAGGAGACGTTGCGGATGGTCGCCCTCGGCCGCGATGCCGACCGGGAGCGGCCCGCGGCCTGAGCCGCCGTCGGCGTAGCTGTCGTCCAGCTGCAGCGTGTCGCCGTGGGTCGTCGTCACCGGCCGACCGGGTCATCACGGCCGCGGTCGTCGTCGCCGCTCGGCGGGTCGGCGGACGCGGACGTTCAGCCGAGCAGGCCGGTGGTGGGCAGGGGCAGGGCCGGCAGCGGCGGCAGCAGCGACGGGCCGGTGACCGGCGGCAGCGGCAGCCGGGGCAGCGGCAGCCGGGGGTCGCCGCCGCCGGTCGGCGAGGCGTCCGGCGCCGGTCCGGAACCCGGCTTCGTCGGCCCTGGCGGCGCTGCCGGGGCGTGGGTTGTCGCGCGTCCGGTGGGCCCGGACCGCTGCGTCGACGGCGCGGCCGACGCCGGGGGAGCGGCCTGCGGCGTGGCGACGGCCCGCGCGGCGACGAGCTGGCGGGTCAGCGCGGCGAGCTCACCGCGAAGCCGCTCCACGGGGGCCGGGTCGGTGATCGCGGTCAGCTCCCGACGCGCCCGGTCGACGAGCCGCTGGGCCTCGTCGAAGCGGCCGGCGGTCAGCGCCGCGCGGGCTCGCGCGATCGTCTCCTCGACGCCGCGCACCTCGGCATGCTCCGGATACAGCAGCTTCGTCAGGGACCACAGCGGGCTGCTCGGCCCGGCGTTCCGGCTGCCGATCCCGAGCCCGGACACCAGGGCGAGCGCCGCGACGACCGCGGCGGCCAGGCGCAGCGCCCAGGGGCGTGACCGGCGGGAGCGGGCGGCCGGACGCAGGGGCACCGGCGGCTCGGGCACCCCGCCGTCCCCGGTCGGGGCGGGCGGCCGCACCCCCATCGGCTCGGGTGCGTCGGCGGTGACGTCGGCCCGCCAGGCGGCGAGCATGGCGGCGACGACGTCGTCGGTCGGCGCGTCCTCGCCCCGAGCGAGCGCGTCGAGCAGCAGGTCGTCGCGGGCGATGACGTCGAGGTCCATCGCCTCCTCGCCGCCGCCGGGGGTGCGCTCACTCATGCCGCCACCTCGTCCAGTGCGTTCCCGGCAAGCGTACGGAGCCGGGCCAGGGCGCGGGACTGGGCCACCCGTACGGCGGCCGCCGTCATCCCGACGATCGTCCCCACCTCGTCGGCGGACAACCCGACCGCGACGCGCAGCAGGACGATCTCCCGTTGCCCCTCCGGCAGCTTCTTCAGCAGCACCGACAGCCGCCGGGCCAGGTCGGTGGCGACGGCCTGCTGTTCCGGACCGGGAGCGGCGTCGGGCCGCTCCAGCGGAGCGTCGGTGGAGGTGACGGCGGAGTCGCGGATCGCCGCGCGTTGCGCGTCGGCCACCTTGTGGGCGGCGATGCCGTAGACGAAGGCGGCGAAGGGCGAGCCCTGGTCGCGGTAGCGGGGGAGTGCGCGCAGCACCGCGAGGCAGACCTCCTGGGCGACGTCGTCGGCGGTGGTGTACGCACCGCCGATGCGACCCAGGCGCGCCCGGCAGTAGCGGACCAGGCCGGGCCGCAGGTCGGTGAGCAGCGTCGCCATCGCCGTCCGGTCACCCTGGACGGCCTGGTGGACCAGCTCTGGATCGACTGCTCGGATCATGGGATTGCGAGACACCTTCGTTACCGACGGGTTAACCGCACCGTACTGAGTCGGGCTGGTTTCCGCACCTCTCACGCTGGGTAGCGCTGTGGCACCGAAAGTTATGTGTTGCGACTTCACGTACCGCGGCGATGTCTCTGTCAGTAGAGGCGACGGGAGGGTCGATGGGCGTCGAGGTGACCGTGCAGGGGCTGACCAAGTCGTTCGGCGGGCAGCCCGTGTGGTCGGACGTCACCCTCACCCTGCCGGCGGGGGAGATATCCGTCCTGCTCGGACCGTCCGGCACCGGCAAGTCGGTGTTCCTCAAGACGCTCGTCGGCCTGCTCCGGCCCGACCGGGGCTCCATCGTGATCGAGGGCCGGGACCTGCCCCGCCTGTCCGAGCGGGCGCTGTACGAGGTGCGCAAGCTGTTCGGCGTGCTGTTCCAGGACGGCGCGCTGTTCGGCTCGATGAACATCTACGACAACGTGGCGTTCCCGCTGCGCGAGCACACCCGCAAGTCGGAGCCGCAGATCCGCGCCGTGGTCACCGAGAAGCTCGACATGGTCGGCCTGGTCGGCGCCGAGAAGAAGCTGCCCGGTGAGATCTCCGGCGGCATGCGCAAGCGGGCCGGGCTGGCCCGGGCCCTCGTCCTCGACCCGCAGATCATCCTCTTCGACGAGCCCGACTCCGGGCTGGACCCGGTGCGCACCGCGTACCTCAACCAGCTCATCATCGACCTCAACCAGCGCACCGGGGCGACGTTCCTGATCGTCACCCACGACATCAACACCGCCCGGACCGTGCCGGACAACATTGGCCTGATCTACCACGGGCACCTGGCCATGTTCGGCCCCCGGGAGATGCTGCTGTCCAGCACCGAACCGGTGGTGCGACAGTTCCTCAACGCCCAGCGGATCGGCCCGATCGGCATGGCCGAGGAGAAGGACGCCGAGGAACTCCAGGCCGAGGCGCAGGCCGGCGTGGAGCTGCCGCCGCTGCCGCCCATCCCGCTGCAGCTGCCGCCGTCGGACGGGCTGCCCCGGCGGGCCGAACGCCCACCGGGCCAGTGGTGCCGGGAGCACGGCGTCGCCCCGCCACCTGGGTCGTTCGAGGGCCGCCGGGACGCGGAGCGGCCCACCGTCGAACTGGCCCCGCACCTCGCCACGGAAGGCCGGCACCACCGGGAGGTGGCCGGATGAACGCCCCGGTTGCCGCGCTGCGCCGCTCCGGCGAGTTCTTCGCGTTCTGCCTGGACACGCTGCGCGGCCTGGGCCGCCGCCCGGTGCAGGTCCGCGAGTTCGTCCAGCAGGCGTGGTTCATCAGCTCGGTGTCGATCCTGCCGGCCGCGTTGGTCTCGATCCCGTTCGGCGCGGTCATCGCCCTGCAGCTCGGCTCGCTGGTCCGGCAGCTCGGCGCGCAGTCGTTCACCGGCGCCGCGTCGGTGCTCGCCGTGGTCCGCGAGGCGGGCCCGATCGTCACCGCGCTGATCATCGCCGGCGCCGGCGGCTCGGCGATCTGCGCCGACCTGGGGTCCCGCAAGATCCGCGAGGAGCTGGACGCGATGCAGGTCCTGGGCATCGACCCCATCCAGCGCCTCGTGGTGCCCCGGGTGCTCGCCTCGATGCTGGTCGCCGTGCTGCTCAACGGGCTGGTCAGCGTGGTCGGGGTGACCGGCGGCTACACCTTCAACGTGGTCCTGCAGGGCGGCACGCCCGGGGCGTACCTGGCCAGCTTCCAGGCCCTCGGGCAGCTGCCCGACCTGCTGGTCGGCGAGGTCAAGGCGCTGCTGTTCGGGGCCACCGCCGCGCTCGTCGCCTGCTACCAGGGAATGAACGCCAAGGGCGGCCCCAAGGGGGTCGGTGACGCGGTCAACCAGAGCGTCGTCATCACCTTCATGCTGCTGTTCGCGCTGAACTTCGTCGTCACGGCCGTGTACTTCCAGGTCGTACCGCAGAAGGGGAGCTGACATGGCCGTGCTGCGCTACCTCGACGACCTGGGCGGGCAGCTCGCCTTCTACCTGCGCGCCTTCGCCTGGACCCCGCGCACCCTGCGCCGCTACAAGCGGGAGGTGATCCGGCTGCTGGCCGAGGTCAGCTTCGGCTCCGGCGCGCTCGCCGTGCTCGGCGGCACCGTCGGGGTGATCTGCTTCCTCACCTTCTTCACCGGCACCGAGGTCGGTCTGCAGGGCTACCAGGCGCTCGACCAGATCGGCAGCAGCGCGTTCACCGGCTTCGTCTCGGCGTACTTCAACACCCGGGAGATCTCGCCGCTGGTGGCGGCGCTGGCCCTCTCCGCCACCGTCGGCTGCGGGTTCACCGCCCAACTCGGCGCGATGCGGATCTCCGAGGAGGTCGACGCGCTCGAGGTGATGGGCGTGCCGTCGCTGCCGTTCCTGGTCACCACCCGGATGATCGCCGGGTTCATCGCGGTCGTCCCGCTGTACGTGGTGGGGCTGCTCGCCAGCTACCTCGCCACCCGCACCATCGCGGTCGGCTACTTCGGACAGTCCGCCGGCACCTACGACTACTACTTCCACCTCTTCCTGCCGCCCGGGGACGTGCTCTGGTCCTTCGGCAAGGTGCTGGTGTTCAGCGTGATCGTGGTGCTGGTGCACTGCTGGTACGGCTACACCGCCAAGGGCGGACCGGCCGCGGTGGGCGTCGCCGTCGGGCGGGCCGTCCGCACCGCCATCGTCGCGGTCAACGTCGTCGACTTCTTCCTGTCGCTGGCCATCTGGGGCGCCACGACCACCGTCCGGATCGCGGGGTGACCATGAGACACCGCATCCTCGGCATCCTCTTCATCGCCGTGCTGGCCGCCGCGCTGACCGCCTCCGTGCTGCAGTACCGCAAGGCGTTCACCCCGGTCGAGCGGGTCACCCTCCGCGCCGACCGCGCCGGCCTGCAACTGCTCGAGGGCGCCGACGTCAAGGTCCGCGGCGTCGTCGTCGGCGACGTCCGGACGGTACGCAGCGACGGCGGCGGGGCCGTCATCGGGCTGGCGCTCGACCCCGCCAGCACCGGCCGGATCCCCGCCGACGTGAGCGCGCGACTGCTGCCCAAGACCCTCTTCGGCGAGCGGTACGTCGAGCTGGTCCCACCGCCGGCCAGCGCCGCCCGGCCGATCCGCGACGGCGCGGTCATCACCCAGGACCGCAGCCGCACCGCCGTCGAGCTGGAACGGGTCCTCGACCAGGCGCTGCCGCTGCTGCAGGCCATCCGGCCCGACCAGCTCGCCGCGACCCTCGGCGCCCTATCCACCGCCCTCGAGGGGCGCGGCGACCAGCTCGGGGCGAACCTGACCCGGCTCGACGGGTACCTGCGGCAGCTCAACCCGGCGATGCCCACCATCGCCGAGGACGTGCGCCAACTCGCCGTCGTGCTGGACGGCTACGACGCCGCGCTGCCGGACCTGCTCGCCCTGCTGCGCGACGTCACCGTCACCGCCGCCACGGTCAGCGACCAGCGGACCCAGCTCGCCGCGTTCCTCGCCGACACCACCGACACCGCCGACACCACCCGCGGCTTCCTCGACCGGCACGGCGACCAGCTCATCCGGCTCGGCGCCGTCAGCCGCCCGGTGCTGGAACTGCTCGCCACCTACGCCCCCGAGTACCCGTGCCTGGTGCACGGCCTGGTCGCCCTGCAACCCCGGGTCGAGCAGGTCTTCGCCGGCGGGCGGATGCACATCACCCTCGAGGTGACCCGCGACGGCGGCCCGTACGAGCGGGGCCGCGACGAGCCGGTCTACGCCGCCCACGACGGCCCGAACTGCCGGGGCCTGCCCGACCCGCCGGTGCCCGCGCCCGAGGTGCCGGTCGCCGACGGCTACGACTACGGCCGCACCCGTACCCGGGCGCCCCTGCCGGTCGGCGCGCCGGCCGGCGCCGACGCCCCGGCCGCCGGTCCCGCGATGGGCCGGGCCGGCACCGGCGAGGAGAGCGCCCTCGTCAAACCCCTGGTCGGCGGGCTGACCGGCACGCCCCCGGCGGAGGTGCCCGACATCGCGGTCCTGCTCTGGGGGCCGCTGCTGCGCGGAGCGGTGGTGAACGCCCGATGACCGGGAAGACGACCGGTGCGCTGGTCAAGCTCGTGGTCTTCGCCGCGGTGACGCTGCTCGCCACCGCGCTGCTCGCCCAGACCCTCGGCGCGTTCCCGCCCGACGGCGTCACCTACCGGGCCCGGTTCACCGACGTCACCGGCCTGCTGCCGGGCGACGACGTCCGGATCGCCGGGGTGCGGGTGGGCAAGGTCAGCGACATCGCGGTGGTCGACGACACGGTCGCCGAGGTGGCCTTCACCGTGGACCGCGACGTGCCCGTGGCCACCAGCGTCCGCGCGAAGATCCGGTACCGGAACCTGGTCGGCCAGCGGTACGTGGCGCTGAGCGAGGGCCCGGGGGAGGGCCGGCCGCTGCGCGCCGACGGCCTGATCCCGCTCGCCCGCACCACGCCCGCGCTGGACCTGACCGTGCTGTTCAACGGGTTCCGGCCGCTGTTCACCGCGCTGAACCCGAACGACGTCAACAAGCTGGCGTACGAGATCATCCAGGTCCTGCAGGGCGAGGGCGGCACCGTCGCCAGCCTGCTGCAACGCACCGCCTCGCTGACCAACACCCTCGCCGACCGGGACGCCGTCATCGGCCGGGTGGTCACCAACCTCAACCGCGTCCTGGCGACCCTGGCCAGCCGGGACCGGGAGCTGGACCAGAGCATCGCCCAGTTGCAGCAGTTCGTCTCCGGGCTGGCCGCCGACCGGACCGCCATCGGCGATGCCCTGGTCAACCTGGGCGAGCTGACCACTACGACCTCCTCGCTGCTGGGTCAGGTGCGGCCGCCGCTGGCCGCCGACGTCCGCGCCCTCGACGACCTCGCCGGCACCCTGAACCGCAACTCCGCCGTCATCGACGGCACTCTGGGCCGGCTGCCGGAGCGCTACGAGTCGCTGACCCGGGTCGCCTCCTACGGCTCCTGGTTCAACTTCTACCTCTGCGACTTCGACGGGCGGGTGGCCGTCGCCGGCCATGCCCCGCTGAACCCCGCCACCTTCAGCGCCCCCGCCGCCCGCTGCGCCACCGGAGGCAGCCAGTGAAACCCTTCCGCGAACGCAACCCGGTCGTCGTCGGCGCGACCGCACTCACTCTGATCCTCGCCGCCCTGCTCGGCGCCTTCCAGCTCGACCGGCTGGCCGCCCTCACCGGCCGCACGTACCAGGCCGCGTTCCACGACGCCAGCGGCCTCGCCACCGGCAACGAGGTCCGGGTGGCCGGGGTCCGGGTCGGCGCGGTGACCGGGGTGGAACTCGCCCACGGCGCCCAGCCGTACGTGCGGGTCCGCTTCCGGATCGACGACGACGGCGTACGGTTCGGCCGCGACACCGGCGCCACCATCCGGATCAAGACCGTGCTCGGGCAGAAGTACCTCGCCCTGTCCCCGGCCGGACCGGGGAAGCTGCCCGAGGACGGGCAGATCCCGCTCGCCCGCACCGCCGCGCCGTTCGACGTGGTGCAGGCGGTCACCGGACTCGCCGACACCCTGGACAAGGTCGACACCGACCAGCTCGCCCAGGCGTTCGACACCCTCTCGGAGACCTTCGCCGACACTCCGGCCAGCGTCACCACCTCGCTGACCGGGCTGTCCCGGCTGTCCCAAACCGTCGCGAGCCGCGACGCCGAGCTGCGTACCCTGCTCGCCCGGACCCGGGACGTCACCGGCGTGCTCGCCCAACGCGACGACGAGTTCCGCAAGCTGGTGACCGACGGCGAGCAGCTGCTCGCCGAGGTCAGCCGTCGCCGGGACGCCATCCACCGGCTGCTCGTCGGCACCAACGACCTCAGCATCCAACTGTCCGGGCTGGTCGCCGACAACCGCGCCCAGCTCGAACCGGCGCTGCGCAAGCTGCGCGACGTGGTGGCGATCCTGCAACGCAACCGCGACGACCTGGAGCGGACCATCCGGCGGATGACACCGTTCGTCACCGCGTTCGCCAACGTGGTGGGCAACGGCCGCTGGTTCGACTCGTACGTCGACGGCCTGCTCCAGCCGTACCTGCCCACGACGGGAGGACGCTGATGCCCGGCCCGATCCAGCGCTGGCGCCGCCCCCTGGCCGCCGCGACCGTGCTGCTGACCGCCGTCGCCGTCGGCGTGGTGCTGTGGCGCCACGAGCCATCCCAGCGGCGGGTGGTCGCGTACTTCACCAAGGTGGTCGGGGTGTACCCCGGCTCCGACGTACGGGTGCTCGGCGTCCGGGTCGGCGAGGTCGCGGCGGTCACGCCGCAGGGCCGCACCGTACGCGTCGAGATGCGCTACGACCCCGCGGTGGACGTGCCCGCCGACGCCCAGGCGCTGATCGTCCCGCCCAGCGTGGTCAGCGACCGGTACGTCCAGCTCACCCCGGCGTTCACCGGCGGGCCGGCGCTGGCCGACGGCGCGCAGATCCCGGTCGAGCGGACCGCCGCCCCGATGGAGATCGACGACATCTACCAGGCGCTCGACGAGTTCAACCGCACCCTCGGCCCGCAGGGCGCCAACGCGAACGGCGCCCTGTCCGACCTGGTCGCCACCGGCCGGGCCAACCTCCAGGGCAACGGCGGGAACCTGCACGACACCCTCGACGGGCTGTCCCGCGCGCTGACCACCCTCGCCGACGGGCGGCAGGACCTGTTCGGCTCGGTGGCCAACCTGCAACGCTTCACCACCGCGCTGGCCCGCAGCGACCAGCAGGTACGCGGCTTCAACCAGCAGCTCGCCGACGTCGCCGAGCAGCTCGCCGGCGAGAAGGAGGAGCTGGCCGCCGCGCTGCGCAACCTCTCCGCCGCGCTGGCCGAGGTGACCACCTTCGTCAAGCAGAACCGCACCGCGTTGACCTCGAACGTGGCCGCGCTGACCGACATCACCGGCGTGCTGGTCCGCCAGCAGCAGGCGGTCATCGACATCCTCGACGTGACGCCGCTGGCGGTGAACAACCTCAGCCTCGCCTACAACCCGCGCTCGGGGACCCTCGACACCCGCGACAACGCCCTCGGCCCCTACGACCCGGCCACCTTCGTCTGCTCACTGATGGTGGACCAGCTCCCCGCCGGCCAGGTGCCGGCGAAGTGCACCGCGCTGGCGCAGACCCTGCGCTCCCGCGGCCTGCCCCTGACCGACCAGCTGCGCAAGCTGCTCAAGCTGCCGCCCGGCGCCCCGGCGGCCGGCGGGTCCCCACCGGGCTCCGTCAGCTCCCCCGGTGCGCCGATCCCCGCCGAGGCGCCGGGCGGCTCTTCCTCCACCACCAGCGACCCCACCCTCGGCGGCATCCTGCGGGGTCCGGCATGACCGCCCGGGCGCTGCGCGTGCTGGCCGGCGTCCTGGTGGCGGCGGTGCTGCCCGCCGGCTGCGGGCTGCCCGAGGTCGCCGACCTGCCGCTGCCCGGCGGGGCGCCGGCCGGCGACGGCTACACCGTCACCGCCGAGTTCGGCGACGTGCTCTAACTGGTGCCACGGGCCTCCGTCAAGGTCGACGACGTTACCGTCGGCAGCGTCGAGAAGATCTCCC